>DASTVY010000063.1:0-2277 GCA_035758865.1 Sphingomicrobium sp.
CTCAGGGCGGTGGCTTCGGCCCGCGGCAGGTCGTCGAGCAACACCGCAATGTCGTTCCGGGCGGACTCCGCCGCGCGATCGAGGGCGACGCCGTGCTTCGTCAGTTTGTCGGTGCTCGAATCAAGCTCGCGCGTAATTCCGCCAAGCTTGCCCGTAGTCTCGTCGCCAAGCTGCATCAGGTGCTGTGCCATCATCGTCAGTTCGGTCCGGCTGTCCTGGATCCGTTGCGTCAGGACCGCGAGGAGACCTTCCAGCGACCGCGCTTCGGCCCGCATTTCGATGACCGATCGGGTGAAGCGCTCGGCTTCCTTCCGCCGGGTGCGGCCGAACATGATCCAGACGAGACCCAGCAGCGCCAGCGGCCCAGCAGCGAGCGCCAGCCATTGGGCAATGGCTGGAGACGAAAGCGGCTGGCCGGACAACGCCTTGCCCGCTGCCCATGCAATGTAGCCGAGCCATAGTGCCGCGAGTATGATCAGCGCGCTGCCGAGGACCTGACGACCACCCGCTCCGCGAAACTCGGATTGAGCTTCCGATTCCCTCCAGGTGTAGGGGTCGAACGCGCCCGAGATCTCCGGCTCGGCGGGCGGATCGACGTAATCCTTAAGGGTTGTGGTCGTTTCGGCGCGCTGCGGGCTCGGGTTCATACAAGCAGTTTATCATCTTTGTCCCGGCGCGAAAGCCGTTACAGATGCGGTTCGGCGCTGCATTCCCGGATGCTGGCGACGGAAAGACGGGGAGGGGACGTTTGGCGCTCGGCGCTTTGATCGGAGCTTATCAGGAAGATGATTCCGGCGGTCTCACCGCTTTGCTTCCGCTCGCCGGCCGAACACTCGTCGAATATCAGGTCCGTTGCGCCGCCGCCGCCGGGGCATCTCCGATCGTCGTTCTCGTCGAGCGCATACCGGCCGCGTTGAATCAGGCGTTCGAGCGCCTGCGGCAGGAAGGCCTCAACCTCATCCTCGTCAGCGATGCCAATGAGGCGGCGACCCGGTTCGAGGCTGGCGAGCTGATCCTGGTGGTCGGCGACGGTGTTGCTCCGCCTCTCGACATGCTGTCCGGCCTCGCTGACGAGGCGGATCCCTTGGTGTTCACGGTGCCCGACGATGCAGAGCATGAAGCGAATGAACGCATCGACGGCGTCAGCCGCTGGAGCGGAATCGCGCTTGTAGATGGACGCACGCTCGGTTCGACCGCGGCCGTGTTGGGCGACTGGGATTTACCGTCGACCTTGCTGCGGCGAACCCTTCAGGCCGGCGCCCGCCAGGCGCCCGTGCCGCCCGAAAGGGAGCCGCTGCTGGTCCATAACCCCGGCGATCTCCAGCTTTTCGAGCGCTCGCTGATCGCAAATAGCCGGTCGGAGCGGACAGACCTGGCTAGCAAGTATGTCCTTCCGCTCGTCGAAGATTTCGCGACGGAGAAGCTGATGGAGACGGCGGTCCGTCCCACCTGGCTCCTTCACCTTACGCTCGGCCTAACTCTGGCGGCCGCCTTTTCATTCACACGCGGCTGGTTGTGGGCCGGCGTCGTCATGCTCCTGCTGTCGACACCGCTGGACCTGGTTGCGCGAAGGCTCGGGACTCTTCGTCTTCGGCCGATTCCGCCCAACAATTTTTCCCAGCTGCTGTTGTGGCCTGCGGCAGGCCTGGCCCTTGTGGCGTTGAGCTGGTGGGACGCCCGGCATGGGGGGGGCTGGGGAGCCCTTGTTTGCGCGATCTGTGCGGCCGCGTTTGGGCAGGCGTACCAGCTGGAACGAGCCCATGCGAACGTCGCGCTCCCGCCGTGGCTCGTATCACGCCGCAATTCGATCCTTCTGTTGCTCCCGTTCGCGATCGGCAACGCCTGGACGGGCTTCCTCATCGCGGTCCTCGGCTACGCCGCTATCTCCTTCTTCTTCGTCCAATATTTGGTGCACCGAATACGCACAGAATTGACGCCACATTAACCTCAATCGGATAATGCAAATCCAATGGCGCCGGATGAATGGCCAGTCGAGGTTCCGTCTGAGGATGACGGAGGTTATCCTGCACGACCCGCGGGCCGCCGGCGCTTGCCTACCGTCCGCAAGGATTTCTTCCTCGATCCGCGAGACCGCCTGACCGAACAGGAGCGGGCGCTCATGACGGCAATGCTTGCCGAATTGCTCGGCACGATCGCCGATGAAATTCGCGCGGCGCTTCCGGCGAACCTGGTTCCGGCGAATGACGAAGACAGTCAGCAGCTGCTGCGTGAGCTGAGCTCGGGCGGTTTGTTGGACCAAGCCGACTTGATCGCTCT
>DASTVY010000094.1:0-3572 GCA_035758865.1 Sphingomicrobium sp.
GGCCGGATCCTCGGCATGGGCGACGTTGTCGGCCTGGTCGAACGCGCGGCCGAAACGGTCAAGATCGAAGATGCCGAAAAGCTCGCCCGCAAGATGGAGAAGGGCAAGTTCGACCTCGACGATTTGCGCCTCCAGATCAGCCAGATGCAGCGCATGGGCGGGCTCGGCGCGCTGGCCAACATGCTTCCGGGCATGAAGGGCATGAAGGGCGCGGCCAACGTCGACGACAAGGCGCTGGTTCGCCTCGAAGCAATGATGAGCTCCATGACCGCCAAGGAGCGGGCCAAGCCCGATATCATCAACGCCAAGCGCAAGATCCGCATCGCCAAGGGCAGCGGGACCACCGTCCAGGAGGTCAACAAGCTCCTTAAAATGCACCTGGAGATGTCCAACGCGATGAAGCGGCTGAAGAAGCTCGGGGGCTTCGGCAAGCTCGCGGCAATGTTCAACAAGGGTGGGATGGAAGAGGCGCTCGGCGGACTTGCTCCTGGAGGGCAGCTTCCCGGCGGCATGCCGGGGCTCCCCGGAGGAAGCTCGCCGTTCAACCTCCCCCCCGGTTTCGATAAATTTGGTAAGAAATAGTTAGATTTAAAAGAAGGACTTAAGAAATGGCAGTTGCAATCCGTCTGGCCCGTGGTGGCTCCAAGAAGCGGCCCTATTACCGCATCGTCGTCGCCGACAGCCGCAATGCGCGTGACGGCCGCTTCATCGAGAAGATCGGCACCTACAACCCGCTGCTGGCGAAGGACTCGCCCGAGCGCGTGAAGCTCGACGCCGACCGCGTCTCGCACTGGCTGTCCGTCGGTGCCCAGCCGTCGGACCGCGTCGCCCGCTTCCTCGATGCCGCCGGCATCCGCGAGCGCGCCGCACGCAACAACCCGCAGAAGGCCGAGCCTGGCGAGAAGGCCAAGGAGCGTCTCGAGGAGCGCGCCGCCAAGCTGGCTGAGGCCGAAGAGGCGAAGGCTGCCGCCGCTGCCGCTCCGGCGGTTGAGGAAGTGACCGAGGAAGCGACCGAAGCTCCGGCAACTGAGGAAGCCGTCGCTGAGGAAGCTGCCGCCGAGGAAACTCCGGCCGTTGAGGTCGTGACGGAAGAGGCCGAAGTGGCCGCCGAGCAGGCTCCGGCCGACACCGCCGACGTTCCGGCCGAGGAAGTTGTGGCGGAGGAAGCAGTCGCCGAAGAGGCTGCTGTTGAAGCGAGCGCTGGCGAAGAAGCTCCCGCTGAGCCCGTAGCCGAGGAAGCTGCTGAAGCGGCCGCTGAAGCGACCGCCGGTGCCGAGCCGGCCGAAGGCGCCGACGAAGGCGCGACCGCCGACTCTCCCGAGGCCGCCGAAGCTCCGGAAGTGACTGGTGAGAGCGCCGAGGCTCCGGCCGAGGGCGAAGCCGACGATGCCGCCAAGGCCGAATAACCCATGCGTGCATCGGCGACCGGGAAGCGCGTCGCGCTAGCCGCGGTCGCCGGGGCCCATGGCGTTAAGGGCGAGCTGAGGCTCAAGCTGTTTTCGAACAGCGTCGAGAGCCTCGCTCGCCATTCGCGTTTCTGGGTCGGCGGGCGCGAATATGCGCTCAAGGACGTCAAGGACGGCGGCAAGACCGCCATCGCCCGTTTCGAGGGTATTGCCGATCGCATCGCGGCCGAAGCGCTGCGCGGCGAGTTGGTTGAAGTCGATCGCGACCAGCTACCTCCGCTGGAGGAGGGCGAATATTATCACGCCGACCTGATTGGGCTGCCCTGCGTTGATGAGGACGGCAAGCCGCTTGGCACGGTGGCAGCGGTCGAGAATTTCGGCGCCGGCGACTTGCTCGAAGTCGAGCGGCAAAACGGCATGCGGTCGCTCATCCCATTTCGCGAGCCGATTGCCCGTCTAGAGCGTGAGCAGATCGTTCTCGATCCGGAATTCCTCGCTTAGCGCGCTTCAAGCCGCCAAAGCTTCACGCTATCCTCGCCTGATGTCACCAGGTAACGCTGATCCGGGCTGAACGTGACGTACATGACGTCATCGACGTCGGGCAGGGCTGCCACCGCCTTTCCGTCGGAAACACGCCAGATGTGGGCCGGCCTGGCGGTCCCGCCAAGTCCAGTCAGTTGGTGCCAAAAGGTGCCGGGCCCACCACGTGCGCGCCCCGCGCTGGCGAGCCATTGGCCGTCGCGGCTGAACTCGAGATTGTAGACGTGATTGCCAGCGTCGAGCAGGCGCAAGGGCTTCCCGTCGCTGACGCGCCAGAACCGAAGCATCGAATCATCTCCGCCAGTCGCAAGCAGCCGACCATCGGGACTGATGTCGATGCCGACGACCGCCTGGCTATGGCCACTAAGCACCTGTGGCTTCGCCCTGCCGTCGCGCCAGATTCGGACGCTGTGATCAAAGCTACCGCTGACCAGCGTCTTGCCATCGGGCGCGTAGCTCGTCGCCCATACATTGCGCTCATGACCTTTGAGCAAGCGCAAGGTGCCGGTGTCGATCGACCAGAGGCGGATGATTCCATCCTCACCGCCCGCGGCCATTTCGAGGCCGTCGGGCCGAAGGTCGAGCGTCCAGAGCGCGGCTTGGGCTCCTCGATACTGGCGGACCAGTCGCCCGTCACTCAGTTGCCAGGATCGGACTATACCGTCGTAGCCGGCGGTGAGTAGGCGCAGGCCGTCCAGGGCGAAGACCAACGAGGTCGCACCTCCCGGTACGTTCAGCTTGCGGATTGCGCGCCAGTCGGACGTCTGCCTCACGGTTACGTCGCCCGCCGCATTGCTGGTTGCCAGCAACCGGCCATCCTGACTGAACGCCGCCTGCCGAGCCGGACTTCCGTTGTTGTCCCATTGCTTGACAGGCGTGGCAATCAGCCTTCGTCCGGAAGAAGCCAGCGACGGCTCGTTTGGACGCGTTACCCACAGTCCGACCATTGCGAAGGCTGCCAACAACAACACTGCCAACAGATATTTACGCATTGCGCACTCCCGCCATGATGGCGTGCCTATATTGCTGTATTATAATTACAACACAGCTTATTGGGATGGGTCGCGCAACAGCGGTTGTTCCTTAGCCAGGTCATTGCGGATCGTCGTCGCCGCGATGCCGCCCTGGCCCATCGCATTGCTGATCTGGTCGAGGCCGATCACCAGGTCGCCAGCCGCATAGACCCCTTCGACGCTGGTCCGCATGTGGGCGTCGACGCCGACGCAGCCGACATCGTTGAGCCGCGCCCCGACCATATCGGCCAGCTGGCAATGCACGTCACTGCCAAGCGCCGGATAGACGCTGTCGAACGTAAAATGGCCCTCGTCGGTATCCACGGTGATGCTGTCCTGTGCGATCGCAACCGCTTCGGCTGGGCCGTCGACGGTTTCGATGCCCGCCTGCTCCAGCGCCAGCCGGTCGACCGCCGAAACGTTCATCGCCTTGTCCGGCGCGATCAGAGTCACGTCGGCGGTGTAGCCTCGCAGGAATACGGCCTCCGCGACGCCATGCCGTCCGCTGCCGATCACACCGATCTTCTTGTCCGTAACCTCATAGCCGTCGCAGATCGGGCAATATCGGATCAGGCCACGCGCCAGCGCATCGTCGTGCAGCGCCTCGTCCATC
>DASTVY010000143.1:0-3691 GCA_035758865.1 Sphingomicrobium sp.
CCGGCTCTGCATCCCGGTCCCCTTCTACCACTGCTTCGGCATGGTGATGGGCAACCTCGGCTGCACCACGCACGGCGCCACGATGGTCATCCCCAACGACTCGTTCGACCCGCTGACCGTGCTCGAAGCGGTGCAGAACGAGCGGTGCACGGCGCTGTACGGCGTGCCGACGATGTTCATCGCCGAACTGGAACAGCTCGATCGCGAAAGCTTCGACCTCAGCTCGCTTCGAACCGGGATCATGGCAGGCGCCATTTGCCCCGAGCCGCTGATGCGGGAAGTGATCGACCGAATGCATATGAGCGAGGTCACGATTGCCTATGGAATGACCGAGACCAGCCCGATCAGCTTCCAGACGGCTACCGACGACCCACTGGAGCGACGCGTGTCGACTGTCGGTCGTGTCCAGCCGCATCTCGAGTGCAAGCTGGTCGATGAGAGCGGCAATATAGTGCCGGTCGGAACGCCAGGCGAACTATGTACCCGCGGCTATTCGGTGATGCTTGGCTATTGGGACGAGCCGCAAAAGACGGCCGACGCGATCGATTCCGACGGTTTCATGCACAGTGGCGACATCGCCGTGTTCGATGAAGAGGGCTACGGAGAAATCGTCGGCCGCATCAAGGACATGATCATTCGCGGCGGCGAGAACATATATCCCAAGGAAATCGAAGAATATCTGATCGACCATCCGAAGATCGAGGATGTGGCAGTCGTCGGTTTGCCGGACGAGCGATATGGAGAGGAAGTCTGCGCCTGGATCCGGCTAAGTGCAGATGAGCGGCTGACCGAAGAAGAGATCCGCGACTTCTGCCGCGACCAGATCGCCCATTACAAGATTCCGCGCTTCATCCGCTTCGTCGACGCCTTCCCGATGACGGTGACCGGCAAGGTCCAGAAATATCTGATCCGCGAGGCGATGGTCGCGGAGCTTAGAGAGGTCATCGCCGTCCCCAGCGAATGAGCCGAGGCTTTTGCCATCGGCCCTGATGTGCTGCATCCTCGCCAAAACCATTGAGGTGCAGTTGGCATGGCTCAATCCCATTGGCTCGAATTGGTCGCAACCATCCTCGAATGGGTCGGCGTCGGCGTCATCGTCTTCGGCGCAGCCCTGGCGAGCGCCCGCTTCCTGCTCGACCTCCAGGCAGGCAGGCGCGTTGGCGCCTATGACCGGGTTCGGGCCGACCTGGGCCGGGGCATTCTCCTCGGGCTGGAATTCCTGGTCGGCTCCGACATCGTCGCAACGATCACCGCGCCGCTGACCTGGGAAAGCGTCGGCCTGCTTGGCCTCATCGTCCTCATCCGCACTTTCCTGAGCTTCAGTCTCGACATCGAGATCGAAGGCGTCGCCCCGTGGCGCCGGCATGAACTCAGGTCATAGGGGAAATGGTAGCGGAGGAGGGACTTGAACCCCCGACACGCGGATTATGATTCCGCTGCTCTAACCAGCTGAGCTACTCCGCCCCTTAAAAAGGCTTGCCCTTTGGGCGCGCGGCGAGCCTATAGGTGGCATAGTTTGGGGCGTCAACAAGGGGGTGGAACCGCCTACCCCTCTCCTCGTTCAAGGTCGAGGAACTGGAGGCCTGTTGAACTGATGGAACCGCTGACTCCCCTCGAAACGCTTTGCCGCATCATCCTTCGAGCCCGCGAATATGAGGCCCAGGTTCCGACCGATTATGATGGCAACGAAGCTCCCGAAAATGTCGATGACGAGGGAGAGGAAACGCTGTCCGTCCTCGACGATTCCCTCAATACCGGGGTCGAGGAAGAGCTGGCCGCGGCGATCGACGACCTGGCCGAGGACCAGCAGGCTGAACTGCTCGCCTTCGCCTGGGTCGGCCAGGGAGTCTATGATGCAGGCGACTGGGACGAGGCGATCGAGGAAGCCACGTCGACTGGCAGTGTCGCCGAGGAGTTGATGGAAATGCCGATGCTGGCGTCCGTGCTCGAAGCCGGAATGGCTGCATTCGACATCAGCTGCGACGGGATCGGCGACCTTAGCTGACGCGACGGAGTTCGCGTCACCCCCGAAACTTGTAACTCGCCAGCGTTTCCCACGGCCCGCCGCGATAGCGGTGCAGCAATAGTCCGGAAACGCCGAGCGGGCGCGGCCGGAAGTCCCGCTCCAGCTCGTCAAGCAATGCCTTGGCCTGCTTCGCCGCCACCTTGTTCTGGATCGTGATATGCGGCCGCCAGCCTGCGGCATCGGGTCCGCACAATATCCCATGAAAATGATCGGCGATGGATTCGCGGATCGTCTCAAGCTCATCGGAAACGACGCGAAAGGCGACGCCGCTGCTGAGGTTCATCAGGCCCGCGATCGAGGCTCGTGGCGGAGGGGCAGCGGCGTGAAGTGCCAACTGGTGCTGGACTTCTTCAACCACCGACGGCGGCAGGCCCTGGAACATCGTCAGATGGACCGGAACCCGATTTTGCTCGGCCGGGTAATGAGCCCGGCGAAGCCCTTCCAGCCACGAAAAATCGGCGTGAGCCAATTCGGCGGTGACGATCAGCGGGCCCGCCATGGCAATTTAGATCTCTACTTGTGATCCCAATTCGACCACGCGATTGGTCGGCAGCTTGAAAAACTCCATCGCGCTTTCGGCATTGCGGAGCATCCAGGAGAAAAGCTTCTCGCGCCAGATCGCCATTCCGGGCCGAGCCGACGCGATCAGCGTCTGCCGGGCGAGGAAGAAGCTGGTGTCCATCATCTTGAACTGCGGACCGCAGCTCTTGACCTGCGCCAGCGCGGCGGGAACGTCGATCTCTTCCATGAAGCCATAGCGGATGACGATCCGGTAGAAGCCGGCGCCATAGTCCTTGGTCTCGATCCGCCGCTGCCCGCCGACGAACGGCACATCTTCGATCCTGACGGTCAACAACATCACCCGCTCGTGAAGTACCTTGTTGTGCTTGAGGTTGTGAAGCAGCGCGTGTGGCACGCCGGTCATCGACGTGGTCATGAACACCGCGGTCCCGGGCACCCGGGCGGCGCTGGTGGCGGCCGACTTGATGAATACCTCGATCGGAAGGCTGGCTTCGGCCATCCGGTCGATCATCAGCTTGCGGCCCCTCGCCCAGGTGGTCAGCAGGGTGAAGGCGATCGCGCCGATCATCAGCGGGAACCAGCCGCCCTGCGGCACCTTCAGCAGGTTTGCGCCGAAATAGAGGATGTCGATGGTGAAGAAGATCACCAGCAGCGGGATCGACTTCCATGCCGGCCATTTCCACAAGGTCACCAGGACCACGGTGATCAGCACGCCGTCGATCAGCATGGCGCCGGTGACGGCGATTCCGTAGGCGGCCGCCAGGTTGGAGGAAGAGCCGAACATCAGGACGAGCAGGATGACCATGATCATCAGCGCCCAGTTGACGACCGGGATGTAGATCTGCCCGGCGGCGTGCTCGCTGGTGTGGGTGATGCGCAGGCGCGGGATGAAGCCCAGCTGGATCGCCTGCTGGGTGACCGAGAATGCGCCGGAAATGACCGCCTGGCTCGCGATAATCGTCGCCAAGGTTGCCAGGATAACCAGCGGCAGGCGGAGCGCCTCGGGCGCAAGGAAGAAGAAGGGATTCTTGACGGTTTCGAGCGCCTCTGCCGGGGTCTGGGAAAGAAGCATGGCGCCCTGCCCCATGTAATTCAGCAGGAGCGCCGGCATGACGAAATATAGCCAGCTGAACTTGATGGGAC
>DASTVY010000171.1:0-2802 GCA_035758865.1 Sphingomicrobium sp.
AACGCGCGGTGCATCTTCACCGTCTTCTCGGATATGCCCATTTGGTGCGCGATTTGTTTGTTGAGGAGGCCACGGCTCATCGCCTGCAGAACCTGTCGCTGACGGAGCGGAAGCGAGGACACCCTGGCCGCGGCTTCTGCGCGCCGGCTCGCCAATACCCCTTCCCCGTCGCCGAGATCGACTTGGGATCCCAGGAAGAATTGCAATTCCCCCTCGGCATCGAACAAGGGAGTAATCATCACTCCGTTGCGAAACGCCGAGCCGTCTTTCCGATAGTTGAGGATCTCGACCAATATTGGCTGGCGCTTGCCGATCGCGCCGCGAATTCGGTCGCTGACCCAGGGCTCGGTCCCTTCGCCGGCCAGGAACCGGCAATTGCGACCGATGATCTCGGATTCCGAATAGCCGGTCAGGCTGCAGAATGCCGGGTTGACCGCTTCCAGCGGATTGTCGGGGCGACGTGGATTACTGACCACCGTCGCGATCGGGCTGATGCCGATGCTGTCGATGATCTGGAGCTGCGCCACGTCAACCATTTCCGTCTCCGGCCCACTGTCCGCCTTACCATGGGTTGGTCGGCAGCCCGATAGCCCTGTGCTCGAATTTCCTGTCCTACAGCCACCGATCCATGCCACTCAATGCGCCGGCCATCATCCGGCCGCGCGCTCTTTCGCATCGTCTGCTGGCATGTCCCAAGTCCCGTAAAGCCTCGCTAACTTCACAAAAATGGCGCCTGCCTCCATGCATTTAGTGAATTTAAGCGCGTTGCCTCTCCCTTGCTTCTGCCCGTCTTTCTGCTAAAGGCGCGCGCTTCCAGAGCATTGGCTAGGGAATTGCGGGAGGTTGCCTTCGGGCATCCGCTTGGACCGCTAAACTTGAACGGCACGGTCGGGGCTCGCCCTGCCCGGCCACTACAGAGTGAGAAAAATGGCTAAGAAAATCACGGGCTATATCAAGCTCCAGGTGCCCGCGGGCATCGCCAATCCGTCGCCGCCGATCGGTCCCGCCCTGGGCCAGCGCGGCGTCAACATCATGGAATTCTGCAAGGCGTTCAACGCCGCGACGCAGGAGCTGGAGAAGGGCGCTCCGATCCCGACGGTGATCACCGTCTATGCCGATCGCAGCTTCTCCTTCACCACCAAGACCCCGCCGGCCAGCTTTCTTCTGAAGAAGGCGGCCAAGCTAAAGTCGGGCTCGGCCGAGCCGGGCAAGGTTTCGGCCGGCACCATCCGCCGTTCGCAGCTCGCCGAGATCGCGACCGTCAAGATGGCCGATCTCAATGCCAACGACATTGAGGCCGCGACCAAGATCATCGAAGGCTCCGCCCGCGCGATGGGCCTCCAGGTAGTGGAGGGCTAAGGACATGGCGAAGCTCACGAAAAAGCAGAAGGCCTTCGAAGGCAAGGTCGACCCGAACACCCATTACGGCGTCGATGAGGCGATCGGCCTGGTGAAAAGCCTGGCCACGTCGAAGTTCGACGAGACCGTTGAGGTCGCGATCAACCTTGGCGTCGACCCGCGCCACGCCGACCAGATGGTCCGCGGTGTCGTCAACCTGCCCAAGGGAACCGGCAAGGACGTTCGCGTCGCCGTGTTCGCCAAGGGCGACAAGGCCGAGGAAGCCAAGAAGGCGGGTGCCGAGGTCGTCGGCGCCGAAGATCTGATGGAAGCCATGCAGGGCGGCGACACCAACTATGACCGCGTCATCGCGACGCCGGACATGATGGGTGTGGTCGGCCGCCTCGGCAAGGTGCTGGGTCCCAAGGGCCTGATGCCGAACCCGAAGCTCGGCACCGTCACCCCGAACGTCGGCCAGGCCGTCAAGGACGCCAAGTCGGGCCAGGTTGAGTTCCGCGTCGAGAAGGCCGGAATCATCCACGCGGGCATCGGCAAGGCGAGCTTTCCGGAAGCTGACCTCAAGGCGAACTTCGACGCGTTCGTCGATGCGATCGTCAAGGCCAAGCCGACGGGTGCCAAGGGCAAGTACGTCAAGAAGATCGCGATCAGCTCGACCATGGGTCCGGGCGTTCGCCTCGACATTGCCGAGGTCCACGGCGCCTAAGCCCTTCTGAAGCGAAAGATTGAAGGCCGGGCAGCGATGCCCGGCCTTTTTCTTTGAGCTTCAGACCCCTTCCTGGACGGCGGTCCGCTCCCGCTTCAGGGCCAGCTTCCCGCCGACCCAGCGGGTCACCGCGGCCATGTTGAAGAAGGTCACGAACACGAAGGGATAGAAATAGAACTGCACGTTCATCAGGAACCAGTTGGCCTGATGGAACAGCGTGGCCCCGGCAACGAAAAACAGCCGCAGCCAGATATTGCGGACGAACAGGATAACCGGCGAGAACAACTCGAAGACAAAGACCAGCGAGCCGATCCAGAAGATTGCATCGGGATGCTGGGCGAGCTCATAGCCGAGCGACAGGTTGACGACGCTTCCGTCGGGATTGAAGCCGTCGCGCAGTGCACGGGACACCAGCACATCCTGAATCCGGCCGCCACCAGTAAACCATTCGAGGCCGGATAGCCTGACCTTGGCCACCAACGCCCAGAAGTAGAACATTACGATATAGAGCTGCTTTGCCCGAAGCGGCCAGCTTGCTTCCCAATCTTCGATGGGCTTCGCGCCGATCTTGCGGGCGTCTAGGCCGAAGCTGCGATCGCACTTGGAAAAGAGGAACAGCAGCAGGCAAACGACGATCGGTACCTCGCGATGATGGACGTCGCCGGAGATGCTGTCGCGAATGCCCTTCAGATAGAAGATCATCAGGATAATCGTGATGATCGCCGGCTTGGTCCATTTGC
>DASTVY010000224.1:0-5536 GCA_035758865.1 Sphingomicrobium sp.
ATGACGACCTGCCGATATTCGCTGCCCTCACCCCATAACGATTCGACATGATCTGCCAGCCGGTCCGCATCCGCGAACTTGCCGCCGCCCGGCCCGTCCGTTCCGACAAAATCGGTGTCGCAGAAATTGCATTGCGCCGAGGCCCGGTCCTGCTCCCGTCCGCTCCACAGGTTGCAGCCCGCAAAGCGCAGGAACACTGACCGGCTACCGGCCTGTATCCCCTCTCCCTGCAGGGTCAGGAATGCTTCCTTGACCGCGTAGCTCATGCGCCCGACCGCTCCGCAGCGTAGCGGGTCGGATCAGGCAGGCCCGCCTCGTCAAAGCCCTTGGCACGCAGCCGGCATGCGTCGCATCGGCCACATGCACCGCCGTCCGGCGCCGGATCATAGCAGCTGTGACTAAGCCCGGCGTCCAGGCCGAGACGCGCTGCTTCACTCGCAATGCCGGCCTTGGTCATGTGCTGCAGCGGCGCGTGGATCGTGAACCGGTCGCCCTCGACGCCCGCCTTTGTCGCCTTGTTGGCCAGTTCCTCGAAAGCGGCGATGAATTCCGGCCGGCAATCAGGATAGCCCGAATAGTCGAGCGCGTTCACACCGACGAACAGGTGGCGGGCGCCCGCCGCTTCCGCCCAGGCGAGGGCGAGGCTCAAGAAGACGGTATTGCGGGCCGGGACATAGGTGACCGGAATCCCCTCTGCGACGCCGTCCTTGGGGACGGCAATGTCGCCGGTGAGCGCCGAGCCGCCGAATGCGGTGAGATTGAGCGGCAGGACGATGTGCTCGTCCGCAAGGTCGGCCGCGATCCTGCGGGCTGCCTCCAGCTCGATCCGGTGGCGCTGGCTATAGTCGATCGTGAGCGCAAGCACCGCAAAGCCGGCTTCCCTCGCAAGGGCCGCGCAGACCATCGAGTCGAGGCCTCCGGACAGGAGGACAACAGCCTTCGGCATTTTATTCGCTTCGTTCATTTCGAGGGGCATCTAGTAGCGCCGGGGGCAAAAAAATAGGGCCGCTCCGAAAGGGGCGGCCCAGGAGCGGGCCTTTCGGCCCGACAGGGAGGAAAGCGTGCCGAAGAAGGGCACGACTCCGCCAATATCCGATTCTTGGTTAAAGCCGCCTTAACGAGTCCCGCAATCTCCGATGCGGCGAGCATGGAGCAGGTAGTGGAACGGCAAATTGTCGGAGATGCCCTGCGTGTCGATCCTGAGCGTGCGCGGCGTGATCAGGGTCATCTTCGATTGGCCGAAGCCACCCGCCGAGCAATTGTAGGTGATGACTGTCTCGGCGCCCTGGTCGCTGATGACCTTGCGGGTGCAGCGCTGCTGGCGATGTTCGAACTGGGCGAGCAGGTCGGGTGTCGCCACACAGATCCGGGTCGGATTATGGCCTGTTGCGCTGTGACTGACTTCCCAAAGCCCGCCCATGGCGGGCGCGAGCGCATGCGGTAAATTCGCCGCGGCCATCGCGGCGCCGGATAGAATCAACAGGCCAGACAATCCGATTCGCAGCATTTTTTGCATCGCAGATGGTTTACCACCAATTTGTTAAGCGAAAGCAACTTACCGAAGGCCTCAAGCAGCCTCTGCGGCGATCGGGAAACTGGTCGCGCAAAAGGCGCAGTCAACACGGATCAGGCCGTCATCTCCGACCATTGCCGCCCGCTCGTCCGGCGGGAAGCGCGCGATCACCGAGGCGATATAGTCGGGGCTGCAGCGGCATCCCCGGGACAGCGGGACCGGAGTCAGCGTCCTGACCTCCTGCTCTTCATGAAGTAGCCGCCAGACGAGGTCGTCGAGCGGCAATTCGCGATCGGTAAGCTCCTCCGGCTTGACCGACCCGACCATCGTCGCGACGTGCGGCCATTCGGGATGGTCGAGCCTGGTGTGAAGCCGATCGCGGCCTTCCTCGCCCTCCGGCAAATGCTGGAACATCAGCCCGCCCGCGACCCAGCCCTGCTCGTCCTTGTGGACCGCAAGACGGACAATCGACGGGATTTGCTCCGACTGGGCGAAATAGCTTTGGGCGGCTTCCGCCAGCCCCTCGCCTTCCAGCGGCACGATGCCCTGGTAGCGTTCGTTGGTTGCCGGCTGGTCGAAGGTGATCGCCAGATATCCCTTGCCGAACAGCCGGAACAGGGTCGGGTTGGGACCGGCCTCTGCCAGCCGTTCCGGATCGTGACGGACATAGCCGCGAAGCTCGCCGCCCAGATAGTCGCAGACGAGCAAGTCGACGATGCCGCTCTCGGTCTGGGCCTGGATCGTCAGTTGCCCGCTCGGATCCTTGAGCAGCGAACCCAGCAGCGAGGTCAGCACCAGCGCCTCGGCAAGAAGCTTTTCCATCACCGGCGGATAACCATGGTTGGCAAGGATGTTGTCGAGCGCCGGGCCGATCCGCGCGGCACGGCCGCGGGCATGATGCGAAGGCACGGTGACCCCCAATGCCACGTCTTGTTTAAGCTGAATATCGGTCATTGCCGCCACAAATGGGCGTGGGTCCGTGAAATCGCAACCATGGCCCGACTAGCCCAGCTTGCCCATCGCCCACATCAGCAGCGCCTTCTGCGCATGGAGCCGGTTCTCGGCTTCGTCCCAAACCGCCGACTGCGGACCGTCGATCACCGCGTCGGTGACTTCCTCCCCGCGATGGGCCGGAAGGCAGTGAAGAAAGGTGGCATCGGGCGCGGCTAACGCCATCATCTCTTCGTCGACCTGGAACGCGGCGAAAGCTTCCTGCCGGTACTGGTCGTCCTCTTGTCCCATCGACACCCAGGTGTCGGTAACGACGACTTCGGCGCCGCCAATCGCTTCCCTCGGATCATGGGTGAAGTTGATCCGTCCACTGCGTGCGACTGCCGACGAAGCCATGACCAGATCCGGACCGAATTCGTTGGGACAGGCGACCGCCAGCTCGAAATGCATCAACGATGCCGCCTCGATCAGCGAGTTGCAGACGTTATTGCCGTCGCCGATCCACGCCCAGCGCGACCCGGCCAGTTTCGACCTCTTTTCAATCACGGTCTGCATGTCGGCCAGCAACTGGCAGGGATGGGAAAGATCGGTTAGGCCGTTGATCACTGGCACCGTAGCGTGAGCGGCCAGTTCTTCGGCTTTCTTGTGATGGTCGGTGCGGATCATGATTGCATCGGCGAAGCGCGACAAGACGCGCGCGGTGTCGGCGATGGTTTCCCCGCGGCCGAGCTGCGATGAGCTACCTTCCAGGACGATCGCCGTTCCGCCGAGCTGGCGCATCGCCAGGTCGAAGCTGACTCGTGTTCGAGTCGAGCTCTTCTCGAAGATTAACGCCAGCACGGCGCCATCGAGCGGTCGATCCTCGTCGGGCTTGCCCTTGGGGTATCCGACCCGACGCTGCTTCCTCTCCATCGCCTCATTCAGGATCGCGGCAATGGCTTCCCCCCCTGCATCACAGAGGTTCAGGAAGTGACGCAGGCTCATGCCGCTTCGGGGACGTCGTAATCCGCGGCTGCGGCCGATAGCCCTTCGACGAATTCAGCGATGTGCGATTCATCGATGGTCAGTGGCGGAAGGACGCGTACGACATTGTCGCCGGCGGCGACGGTCAGGATGCCCTTGGTGCGAAGGTAGCCGACGAACGCCCTGCTGTCGGTCTTCATCTTGACGCCCAACATCAGGCCGAGGCCGCGAACGCTGTCGAACAAATGGTCATGATTGGGGATCATCTGTTCGAGCGCCGAGCGCAGCCGATCGCCCATGTTGCGGACGTGCGCCAGGAACTCTTCGTTGGCGACGATATCGAATACCGCCTGGCCCGCGGCCATCGCGAACGGATTGCCGCCATAGGTCGAACCATGGGTGCCGATCACCATTCCGGCCGCGGCCTTTTCGGTGGCGAGGCAGGCACCCATCGGGAAGCCGCCGCCGATCCCCTTGGCGGAGGCCATGATATCCGGCGTCACGCCATAATATTCATAGGCATAAAGGTAGCCGGTTCGAGCCACTCCGCACTGCACTTCGTCGAAGATCAGCATCAAGTCCTTCTCGTCGCAGGCCTTCCTCAAGCCGTGGATGAATTCCTTCGACGCCGGCCGGATGCCGCCTTCTCCCTGCACCGGCTCGAGCAGGAAGCCGGCCGTATTCTCGTCGATCGCGCCCAGAGCAGCCTCGAGATTGTCGAACGCAACCACCTTGAAACCGGGCAGCAGCGGAGCGAAGCCGTCGATCATTTTCGACTGATCCGTCGCGCTGATCGTAGCCATCGTCCGCCCGTGGAAGGCGTTGGAGAAGGTAATCAGCGTGTGCTTGTGCGCATTGCCCTTCACATGGTGATAGCGGCGAGCGGTCTTGATCGCGCACTCGACCGCTTCGACGCCGGAATTGGTGAAGAACACCGTGTCGGCGAACGTCAAATCGACCAGGCGCTGGGCGAAGGCCTCGCCCTGCGGGCTTCCGTAAAGGTTGGAAACGTGAAGCAAGGTGGCGGCCTGGTCCTGCAGCGCCTTGGTCAGGTGCGGGTGTCCGTGACCCAGCAAATTGACCGCGATGCCGGCGGCGAAATCGAGATATTTCTCGCCCTGCTCACCATAGAGGTAGACGCCTTCGCCCCTGACCGGACGCACTTCGCTGCGCGGGTAAACAGGCATGAGCGGCGTAATGGCCATGGTGGCTCCTTCGGACCGAATGTGAAAAGGCAAAAGGCGATCATGCATGTGCATGAACCGCCTTTGGCGAGCCTATAGCCATGACGCCAATCAAACGAAAGGGGCGGGCCATAAATGCGGCCCGCCCCTTCCTTACGCTACACGGTTACTCGGGCATGACGCCCAAAGGGTTAGTCGCGGTCGTGATCCTCGTCGTAGTTGGTGCCGTGATCACGCTCGTAGCGGTCATCGAGGCCGTCGCGATCACGATCGCCCCAGCCGGCGTTGTAATATCCGCCATTGCCCCAGCTGTTGCCGTCGCGGGCTTCGCGCTGGATTCGGACCTCGAGACGCCGGATCCGGTTCTCGATGTCATTGCGCTCCCAGCCGGTGAAGCCATTGCGGGCAGCACGATGCAGCCGGTTCTCGACTTCGCGAGAGTCATCGCGGAGCCGCGCGGCCTCGCGATTGCTCAGGATATTGCGGCGATCGAGGTGGGTGATATGACGCTGGATGGCGTCGATCCGCGCATCGAGCCGACGAACCTGGCCATAATTGTTATAGCCATAGCCGTAACCCTGGGGCTGCGGCGGATACCATTGGGCAGCTGCCGGCGCTGCGGCGATAAGGGTCGAGGCTGCAAGGGCGGCGGAAACTAGGAACTTACGCATCTGGCTCTCCTTTCGAGAACGGTTGATGCGTTACTTGTGGGCCTCACAGCTTGATTCAGTGCTGAACGCGTTCGTTATTTGCCGTTCAGCGAGTTTAACTGTTCAACTCGCTGATTTTGTTCAGTTCTTGATTTTCCAGCCACTTTTGAGGACCGAATAGCAGGCCGCAAACAGCAGGACGTTCAGCATCAGGAGAGCGATTCCACCGACATAAATCGGCGAATCGGCTTCGCTCAGGAAACCGTGCCGGAAGC
>DASTVY010000366.1:0-7278 GCA_035758865.1 Sphingomicrobium sp.
ATTAAATTATTGTACATTTAACAAGCTCGGGTTCTCATGACGCACGGGGGGTAGTGTGCGACTTGCTATGAATCGGGCCGCGACTGCGATCGCGATTATTCTGGCCGGGGCAACACTGACCGGCTGCATGACAGTCAAGGATAAGCGGGCCGGATACTCCGGAAATGTTCCTGACTTCTCGACAACTGACGTCGAAACATTCGTGAATGACCGCGAAGCTTTGCTTTATGAGTTTGCCAAGGTTGGGGGTCTGTCCCAATTGCCTCCACATGGCGGCAATTGGCGACCTGTCGTCGACGGAGGGATGCATTACACTGATGTACGCTGCGCTCGATATATGGACGCATTATTCTGGCTGAACAGAGCTCGAGAGACCACCAGCAACCAAATCCAATATTTGAGCGCGGCGACATCGGCCGCGCTTGCGATTGCCGAGGCCACCAAGGAATTGCTCGGCATTGCACCGCTCGGGTTCGGACTTGCCGATCAGACCGTCAACAACATCGGGCAAGGGCTGCTCTATCATCTCGATCCGGGGACCGTGTCCGGCCTGGTCGCTCGACAACAGGGCACCTATCGCGACGCGATCAAGAGTGTCGCCTACGACAATAAGGCGGCCGCACTGACCGCCATTCAGCAATATGCGGCTCTCTGTCTTCCGGTCAGCATCGAAGGCGAAGTCAATCGGGCCATCGCCAACAGCGAATTCCAGAAAAAGGACTATCGCCAGAAACCGCCCCCTGAATCAAAGCAAGGCGATTCGTCGCCAACTCCTCCGCCTCCGCCACCACCACCGCCGCCGCCGCCGACAGAGAAGAATTATGTCCCCGTTATTGAGCAGCGGCCGAACTAGGAGGTCCCATGGAAATCGGACTCTACGACAATAGCCTCCCTGTCACTCGTCACATCGATGTGACGCAGCCGCATTGGGACATCATCGAACCGAGGCTTGCGGCACTCGACGGCCTCGATGACAGGCTTCAACAGCCTGAAATTTTAGCGCTGCGTCCCACTTTTGCGCTGATCCGGCAGATAACCGTATTTGTCGCTGTCCAGTTTGGCGTTCACCGGATGACTCGTTCGTTCGTTGATACGGCGGAAGGACATTTCTTCTGGCACGTGTCGGACCTGACCGCTCCCGGATACAGCACCCCGGAACGGGTCTTGAGCTACTTGCTTCATGACGCGCACCATGTCCGTCAGCGACTGAACGGCGACACCGACAAGCAGCTCGACAGTCTCGTAAGGCGGGAGGTGGATGCCACGACCGTCCAGCATGATTTCGCGCTTGTCGCATGCGCGGGCGATCCCGGCTTCATCCAGTTTCTCGACGATTTCCGAAGGGATCCTGAAGCCATCAAAAGGCGGCTTTCAACCGGCGTCGGCATGCTTGCGTCAATATTGTTCGGAAGGCCGCGCCACGAGGAGCATTTGACCATCTTCTGACGGCCTTGGGCTTGTCAGGCGGCCTTGCGAAGCTCCAGCTCGAGCCGGCCCCAGATTTCGACCAGCGCCTTGGTCAGCTCGTCCATCATCGATTCGCTATGGGTTGGCCCCGGCGTGAAGCGCAGCCGTTCGGTCCCACGCGGTACCGTCGGAAAATTGATCGGCTGTACGTAAAGCCCATATTCGGCGAGCAATATGTCGCTGATCCGCTTGGCCTTGACCGGGCAGCCGACGAGCAGCGGAACGATGTGCGTCACGCTGTCCATCACCGGCAGTCCGGCATCGCGGAACCTGGCCTTCAACGCCGCGGCGCCTGCCTGCTGCGAAGCGCGCTCTTCGCCGGACTGCTTGAGATGCTTGACCGACGCCAGCGCGCCCGCGACCAGCACCGGCGACAATGACGTGGTGAAAATGAAACCGGGCGCGTAGCTCCGGATGCAATCGATGATGTTCCGGTCGGCGGCAATATAGCCGCCCATCACGCCGAACGCCTTGCCCAGCGTGCCTTCGATAATGGTCACCCGATGGGCCACCCCATCGCGCTCGCTGATCCCGCCGCCGCGCGCGCCGTACATGCCGACAGCGTGCACTTCGTCGAGATAGGTGATCGCCCCATATTTGTCGGCGAGGTCGCAGACGGCTCCGATCGGCGCCACATCGCCGTCCATCGAATAGACGCTTTCGAACGCGATCAGCTTCGGGGCATCGGCCGGGGCGTCGATCAGAAGCTGTTCGAGATGCTCAAGGTCATTGTGCTTGAACACCCTTTTCTCGCAGCCCGAATTGCGGATGCCGGCGATCATCGACGCGTGATTGAGCTCATCCGAGAAAATGATGCATCCGGGCAAGAGCTTGCCGAGCGTCGACAGAGCCGCTTCGTTTGATACGTAGCCGGACGTGAACAGCAGCGCGCCTTCCTTGCCGTGAAGGTCGGCCAGCTCGGACTCAAGCTCGATATGGTAATGGGTGTTGCCGCCGATGTTGCGGGTTCCGCCCGACCCGGCGCCGACCTCATTCAGCGCTTGCTCCATCGCCGCGACGACGCTGGCGTGCTGGCCCATGCCGAGATAGTCGTTGGAGCACCACACGGTGATCGGCTTCGGGCCGTTGTGTCCGTGGAAGCAGCGCGCATTGGGGAAGCTGCCCTTGGTGCGCAGGATATCGATGAAGACGCGATAGCGCCCTTCCTCGTGCAGCCGGTCGATCGCTGCCTGGAAAATGCTGTCGTAATTCATCATGCCAAGCTTAACCCGATGCGGCGCACTTGCGAATTAGGGGATTTACCGGAAAGTCCCCGCCCTATTCGGAGCGCCAATTAGCGCCACTCGATCGCAAAGGCCATTGCGAACGACTCGCAATTTGGCGGTGCGGCGCGAAGTACTCGCGCTTCTAGAGTCGCTCGAGCTCATCCAGCCCGAGCCGCTCCAGTGCCGGCCCAAGGGCCTCCGGGGCAGGGCCAGTGAAAACCGCGATTCCGCTGGCTCTGCCCGGCCATTCCTGGCCGGCGGTGAGATAAGCGATCCGCCGGGCGATTCCGGTGCCGCCGTCGACCTGGGCGATCGAAGGGAAGGCGATGGCGATTTCTTCGGCGAGCAGTGGGAAATGAGTGCAGGCCAGCACCATCACGTCCATTTTCTCGCCGTCGGGCTGAAGCACCATCGGTGCGATGGCATCGTGGATGGCTTCGATGGAGATGGCCTCGCCGGCAAGCTTCGCCTCCGCAAGTTGGACCAGTTCCGGACTGCCGTGCCGGATCACCGTGCAGTCGGACGCAAAACGTGCAGCCAGGTCGTCGACATAGGGCTGGCGCACGGTGGCTTCGGTACCGAGCACGCCGATCACCCGGCTTCTCGACAATTCCGCGGCAGGCTTGATTGCAGGCACAGTGCCGACGACCGGAATGTCCAGCGCGGCGCGAGCATGATCCAGCGCGATGGTCGACGCGGTGTTGCAGGCGATTACCGCCAGGCGTGGACGAAAACGCTCGACCAGGCGGCCGAGGAGAGCCGGGACGCGGAGGGCCAGTTCCTCCTCCGTGCGCTTGCCATATGGGAAGGCTGCGCTGTCCGCCGCATAGACAATCGGCGCGTTGGGCAGCAGTTCTCGCGTCGGGCCCAGAACGCTGAGGCCGCCGACTCCCGAATCGAAGAAGAGTATCGGTGCGGAGGGATCCATCGGCGGCTGAGCTAGGGTGAACGCGGCGCGGGCGCAACGTTGCGACCGATCAACGATCTGCTACGCACCTGGTAATGAACAGCGCGACTATCCTTGCCCTTGTGGTGGGCTATTTGCTCGGTTCGATACCTTTTGGCCTGCTGCTCACGCGGCTGGCCGGGAAGGGCGATATCCGCGACATCGGGTCCGGCAACATCGGTGCGACCAACGTGCTTCGGACGGGGTCGAAGGGCCTTGCGGCAGCGACCCTTCTGCTTGATGCGGTCAAGGGGGCGGTGGCCGTGCTGATCGCGCAACGCCTCTGGCCTGACGCGGTCAATGTTGCCGCGATAGGCGCTCTAATCGGCCATCTCTATCCCGTTTGGCTGCGCTTCCAGGGGGGCAAGGGAGTGGCCACGCTGCTCGGAATCCTCGCGCCGCTCTCCTGGCAGGCGGCGGCCGTCTATGCGATCGTCTGGCTTGGGCTGCTGCTGGTCCTGAGGATCAGCTCCGTTGCGGGAATGAGCGCCGCAGCCAGCGCGCCGGTCACCGCCGCCGTTCTGGGCGAGACCGCACTATTGCCGATGCTGCTCGGTTTCGCCTTGTTAATTATCTGGAAGCATCGCGAAAACATCCGCCGCCTATTGAAGGGAGAGGAACCCCGGGTAGGCAAGGCAAAGGTTGAAGGCTCCACCTGACATTATCGATCGGTTGCGGTTGATCCGTACTCCCGGAATCGGGCCGATCGCTTATCGCCAGCTTCTTATGCGCTTCGGAAACGCCAAGGAGGCGCTGGCTGCCGTGCCTGACCTGGCGCGCAGGGGCGGAGGCAAGGCGCCGGCGATCTTCCCGAAAGCCGCCGCCGAACGCGAGGTGGCGGCTGTGGAAGCCGCCGGGGCCCGCTATCTGGTGCTTGGGCAGGGGCTCTATCCCCGGGCGCTGGCCGAACTGGAGAATGCGCCGCCGCTGCTCATCGCCAAGGGCAGGCTGGCCCTGCTCGACAGGCCGATGGTGGCGCTCGTCGGTGCGCGCAACGCCAGCGCCGCGGCCTGCCGCTTCGCTCGCGGGCTGGCCCACGACCTCGGGCAAGCGGGAGTAGCGGTCGTTTCCGGCCTCGCCCGCGGCATCGACAGCGCTGCCCATGACGGCTCGCTTGAGACCGGGACGATCGCTGTCATCGCGGGCGGGGTCGACATTTTCTACCCCCCCGAAAACGAGCCGAGGCAGCGCGAGATTGCCGAGCGCGGCCTGCTGATTGCCGAGATGCCGCCAGGCACCGAGCCGAGGGCTCGCCACTTTCCCTACAGGAACAGGATTATCGCCGGCCTGGCCGCCGGAACGGTTGTTTTTGAAGCCGCTCCCCAGTCCGGTTCGCTGATCACCGCGCGGTTGGCCGCCGAGGCGGGCCGCGAAGTGATGGCGGTGCCGGGCTCTCCGCTCGACCCCCGCGCCCAGGGCTGCAACCAGCTGATCCGCGATGGCGCGACCCTCATTCAGTCGGCTTCCGACGTGATTGAATGCATCGGCAACCTCAACGGCAGGCTTGCCAGCCCGCTCAACAATTTCGAACCTTTCCCGGCGCTTCGCGCAACCGAAGCGGATCACGACATCGGGCCCCAGATCGAGGAGCTGCTCGGTCCTTCGCCGGTTCCGGTGGACGAGCTCGTCCGTCTTTCGGGTGCAGAACCCGGCGCGGTGCAGCTGGCGTTGCTTGAGCTTGATCTAGCGGGCCGGCTGGACCGCCACGCGGGCAACAAGGTCAGCCTGCGCTAGGGGATCCATCGGGCTTCGCGAATCCAGCGGGTGGCGAGATATTTGGCCCCGCTGGTGACGGGCAGGCCGGCATGCTCGCTCAATGGATTTGGCCCGCCGTCCGCGCCCTGGTTGTGGAACAGGATGACATCGCCTGCCTTGCCTTTGACCTTCAGGCCGGTTCGGACGAAGGCTGTTTCACCACCCTCATAATCCTCATTGAGGTAGATGAGCGCGGTCATCAGGCGCCGATTTTCCGCGCCCTTCACAAAGTCGAAGTGGGGTCGATACTCCTGGCCGGGCGAATAGCGCAGCAGAGCCAGTGCCTCGCCGCTTTCGTAATTGCTGCCGCTAACAGCCGCGATCCGCCGATTGAGTGCGACAACTGCCGGATCCTCGATCAGCCAATGGATGGTCGATCCGTCCGATGTCCGGATCTCGTCGCGAACCAGCTGGCGATTTGAGTCATAGACCATCGAAGGTTCAAACCGATTGCCCGTCGCTTCCATCAGGTGCTGGCACTCCATTGCCGTCAGCAGGCCAGGGAAGTGAAAGACCAACGGATCGTCGCTCAGCTTTTGACCGGCAGCTACGGCTTTCGGATTTCCCTCGGGATCGAGGTCCATTGCCTCGATCAGGTCCAGTGTCTTTCGCCTCGGCGGGACCTGCCCCGCTTCGATACGGAGCCGCTCGATCGCCTGCTTCCAGTCCTGTCTACCGGCAACGCCGCTTGCAAGGAGGTTGGTGACAATCAAATGAGCATTGGCATTGCCGCGACCGGCCGCCTGCTCATAGAGAATGCGAGCTTGCCTCGGGTCCTGTTCAACGAGCCCGCCGCGCCAGGTCATCTCCGCCAGCATGCCAAGCGCCTCCGCATCGCCCGTGGCGGCAGCTTGGCGTACCAACTGCACGGCTTCCGCATTGCGGCCGGCATTGGACAGGGCGACGGCCTGGTTGAGCATCGGGTGACGCGGCATGGCCGGGCTATGGCAGTCGGAAACCAAAAAGGCGAGCCGCTTGACGGCGCAGAATCCATCGCCCGACAATCGCGCGTACGTACGTAAGGAGTGGGGCAGCGCGTGAAGCTCGTAGTCGTTGAATCGCCGGCGAAGGCGAAAACCATCGAAAAATATCTGGGTCCAGGCCACAAGGTCCTGGCGAGCTATGGCCATGTCCGCGATCTGCCGGCGAAAGACGGATCCGTAGACCCTGACGCGGGCTTTGCGATGGAGTGGGACACCTATCCCGACAAAGCCAAGCAGCTCAAAGCCATCGCCGATGCGGCAAAGCAGGCTGATGCGCTGATTCTCGCAACCGACCCCGACCGCGAGGGCGAAGCGATCAGCTGGCACGTCCAGGAGGTCTTGAAGAAGCGCAAGGTGCTGCCGGCTCGCGTCGACCGCGTCACTTTTAACGCCATCACCAAAAGTGCCGTGACCGAAGCGATGGGCCATCCGCGCGCGCTCGATGAGGATCTGATCAATGCCTATCGTGCGCGCCGGGCGCTCGACTACCTGGTTGGCTTCACCCTGTCGCCGATCCTGTGGCGCAAGCTGCCCGGCGCTAAGTCAGCCGGCCGCGTCCAGTCGGTTGCGCTCCGCCTGATCGTCGATCGCGAACGTGAGATCGAGCTATTCAAGTCGCAGGAATATTGGCAGGTTTCGGCCAATTTCGAGGCCGACGGCACGCCTTTCACGGCTCGGCTGGTCGCGCTGGACGGGGCCAAGCTTGAACGGCTTTCGATCGGCGACAAGGGCTCCGCCGATGCGGCGAAGCGGATTGTCGAGGATGGCCGGTTCACGGTCGCGTCGGTCGATACCAGGCCGCTCTCCAAGAACCCGCCGCCGCCCTTCACGACCTCGACGCTTCAGCAGGAGGCAGCGCGCAAGCTTGGCTTTTCGGCCAGTCACACCATGAGGCTGGCCC
>DASTVY010000015.1:0-12475 GCA_035758865.1 Sphingomicrobium sp.
CGGCCAGCCGCTCCATTTCCTCGTCTAGCCATTCGCCGCGTCCGGTCTTGATCAGCTTTTTGACCAGTTTCGGGAATATTTCGGCAAGATGGGTCACATCGGCGATCGCATAGTCGATCTGGCGCTTGTCGAGCGGCCGCCGCGACCAGTCTGTGAAGCGCGCGCCCTTGTCGAGCGAATGGCCGAGCACGCTTTCGACGAGGTTCGAATAGCCGACCTGTTCGCCATAGCCGAGCGCCATGGCCGCGATCTGCGTGTCGAACAGCGGATTGGGCACCTTGCCGGTCAGGTTATGGATGATTTCCAGGTCCTGCCCGCCGGCGTGAAACACCTTCAGCACATCGTGATTGTCGACAAGCAGCTCGAGCAGTGGCGCCAGGTCGATTCCATCGGCCTTGGGGTCGATTGCGGCGGCCTCTTCCTCGGTTGCGATCTGCAGCAAGCACAGGTCCGGCCAATAGGTATTCTCGCGCATGAATTCGGTGTCGACCACGACAAAGTCATGGGCTCTCATGCGGGAGACCAAGGCGGACAAGTCTTTGGTGGTGGTGATCAGCTTGTGAATTTTCATCTGTCGCGGCCCATAGCGACCTCCGCGCGCCTTGACAAAGGGAGCAGTGGCGGCGAAGCGGCGGCGCTTATTTCCCGCCAGCCAACGGCCCTTTTTTCTGCGAGCTCAATAGAATGCACGCCTATCGTTCCCATACCTGCGCCGAGCTTAGAGCCAGCGATGTCGGTTCAACCGTCCGGCTGTCCGGCTGGATCCATCGCAAGCGAGATCATGGCGGTGTGCTGTTCGTCGACTTGCGCGACCATTACGGCCTGACCCAGGTCGTCTGCGCGGCGGGTAGCGAGGCGCTCAAGATCCTCGATCAACAGCGCGCCGAGTCGGTCGTGACGATCACCGGTGAGGTGGTGATGCGCGAGGGCGGGGCCGTGAACCCGAAACTCGCCACCGGCGAGATCGAGGTCGTCGCCAAGGAGATCGCGATACAGTCCTCCGCTGCCGAACTGCCGATGCCGGTTGCGGGCGAGGCCGATTATCCGGAGGATATCCGCCTTAAGTATCGCTACCTCGACCTTCGCCGGGACCGGCTGCATGCCAACATCATCCTGCGCTCGAAGGTCATCGCCTCGATCCGCCGCCGGATGATCGACCAGGGATTCACCGAGTTCCAGACCCCGATCCTGACTGCGTCGTCCCCCGAGGGCGCGCGCGACTACCTGGTCCCGAGCCGGGTCCACCCCGGCAAATTCTACGCGCTTCCGCAGGCGCCGCAGATGTTCAAGCAGCTGCTGATGGTCGCCGGGTTCGACCGCTATTTCCAGATCGCGCCCTGCTTCCGCGACGAGGATGCTCGCGCAGACCGCAGCCCGGGCGAATTCTATCAGCTCGACTTCGAAATGAGCTTCGTGACGCAAGACGATGTGTTCGCGGCGATCGAGCCGGTGCTGTCGGGCGTGTTCGAAGAGTTCAGCGAGGATAAATATGTGACGCCAGCCGGCGAATATCCGCGCATTCCGTACAAGGAAGCGCTGCTGAAGTATGGCAGCGACAAGCCGGACCTTCGCAATCCGCTCTTGGTCAGCGACGTCGGCGATCAATTCAAGGGATCGGGCTTCGGCCTGTTCGCCGGCCTGGTCGAAAAGGGCATGGTGGTCCGCGCCGTCCCCGCACCGGGCACAGCCGACAAGAGCCGCAAATTCTTCGACGACATGAATGAATGGGCGCGGGGCGAAGGCTTCGCCGGCCTCGGTTACGCCACCCGCAAGGGCGGCGAGTGGGGCGGCCCCATCGCCAAGAACCATGGCACCGAGGGCATGGACAAGCTTGCCGAGGCGATGGGCCTTGGGCCCGATGACGGCATTTTCTTCGCCGCCGGCAAGGAAGAGGAGGCGGCCAGGCTCGCCGGCCTCGCCCGGACACGTGTCGCCGAGCAGCTCGACCTCATCGAAAAGGGCGCATTCCGCTTTTGCTGGATCGTCGACTTCCCGATGTTTGAATACAACGACGAGCAGAAGAAGATCGACTTCAGCCACAATCCGTTCTCGATGCCGCAAGGCGGGATGGAGGCGCTGGAGACTAAGGATCCGCTCGACATCCTCGCCTGGCAATATGACATCGTGTGCAACGGCGTGGAGCTCTCCTCAGGTGCGATCCGCAACCATCGCCCCGACATCATGTACAAGGCGTTCGAAATCGCCGGCTACACTCGCGAAGAGGTCGACACCGGCTTCCCCGGCATGATCGGCGCATTCAAGTTCGGAGCTCCGCCGCACGGCGGATCGGCCCCGGGCATCGACCGCATCGTTATGCTGCTGGCCGACGAGCCCAACATCCGGGAAGTGATCGTCTTCCCGATGAACCAGAAGGCCGAGGATTTGATGATGAACGCGCCCGCGCCGGTGATGGACAAGCAATTGAAGGAGCTATCGATCCGGATCGTCGCCGACGGGACTCCAAAGCCTCAATAATCTCGCAACGGCTCATGGCGTTCGTGCCACGGCGGGACGTTTCCCGTGTCGACCGGTCGACGAAAGGCAATTGCCGCCGCTAACCCTTTCAGTTAGCCATCGCGGGTGCCGATCGATTTAACGGAATATGAACGGGGGGCTCCGTTCTCTGGAGACGCAACTGAAGCATTGAAGGTGCTGCAGGACAAGCTGGCGCGCCTGCAATTGTCACAGATCGTTCACCGGAAGCGGGCGATCATCCTGTTCGAAGGCTGGATGGGCGCCGGCAAGCGAGCGATACTGAAGCGTCTCGTCGGCTCACTGGATCCGACCCACGTCCGTGTCATCAAGGTTGCCGGCGCAGACAAGGCCGACGATGACCGCCACTGGCTGGCTCTGTTCTGGAGCAGCATCCCGTCTGCAGGCGACACGACGATCTTCTATCGCAGCTGGTATCGGATGATCGTCGAGCAGCGCGTGCTCGGCAATCTTGACGGCAAGCGCTGGGCGCGGGCGATCGACGAGATCAATGAATTCGAGGCCCAGCAGCGCGATCACGGCACGATGATCACCAAGCTGTTTTTCCATGTGACTCCCGAGCGGCAGGCGGCGAGCCTTCGCGCGAGGCAAGAGGATCCCTGGCTGCGACATTTGCGCGAGTTCCAGCCGATCGTCGGACCGGCAAATCGCGACCGTCTCCATGACGTATTCGAGGACCTGTTCGAGCACACCAACACGCGCTGGGCGCCGTGGACGGTGATCGATGCCAACGACGAAACGGCGGGCTGCATCACAGCACTGACTGCAATCGCCGATCAAATGGAAAAGGCGATGCCGGCCGACCCTCCGGAGATGGGCGAGACGATCCTCCATTTCCCTCCGCCAAAGGCATCAGAGAACAACCGGGCCTAGCGCCCCGTTCTCCCCCCATCCACTGGCTGGACTATGCGTGCGGCGGGTAGCTGATCCGCATGATCTCGTAGCTCTTTTCGCCGGCCGGCAGGCGAACGATCCGCTCGTCGCCGACCCTTGCGCCGACCAGTGCGCGGGCGATTGGAGCGGCCCAGCTGACATGCCCCGAAGATGCGTCGGCCTCGTCCTCGCCAACCAGGGTGAGGATTCTCCGCTCGTCCTCTTCGTCGGCTACCTCGACGGTTGCGCCGAAGCGGACGGTGTCCCGCTGTTCCTGGCTGGCCGGGTCGACCACCTTGGCCGATTTCATCACCTTCGACAGATGGGATAGGCGCCGGTCGATCTCCCGAAGCCGCTTCCGGCCGTAGATATAGTCGCCATTCTCCGACCGGTCGCCATTGGCCGCGGCCCAGGCGATGGTTTCGACCAAGGCCGGGCGATCGATCGAGAATAGCTGTTCATATTCGGCGCGGATCCGCGCGAATCCCTGCGGCGTGATGAATCTGGGAGGACGGTCCGCCATACCAACCCTTTGTCATTGCGAGCAAAGCGAAGCAATCCAGCCTGGCCATTCTGGATTGCCGCGCCGTCTTGGACGGCGCGCAATGACGGAAGTAGTGACTTAGCCCGGTCGCGAAGACTTGCCGAGATAGGCCGAGATGTGGACCGCCTGCGGGCCCGGAAGCGTCGGGTTCAGCCGGTCGTAGACCACGCTGTTTTCGAGCACTCGCTGCACATAGCCGCGCGTCTCCTCGAACGGAATCTTCTCGATCCAACTGACGATATCGACGTTGCCACGCGGGTCGCCATAGCTATTGACCCACTTGCGAACGTTGCCCGAACCGGCGTTATAGCTGGCGACTGCGAGCGGGTAATTGCCGTCCCACATGTTGAGCAGCCGCCGGAAATAGGCGCTGCCGAGCATCACATTGTAGCTGGGATCGGTCGTCAGCCGGCCATAGTCATAGCCCATGCCCATCTTGCCGGCCTGTTCTCGCGCCGTGCCGGGCATCAGCTGCATCAATCCGCGGGCGCCGGCATGGCTGACCGCAGCCCGGTCGAAGCTCGATTCCTGCCGCGTGATACCGTGAACAAGCGACCAGCTGCGGCCGGACGGGACATTGGCCGAATGAGTCGGGTAGGTCGCCTTGTAATAAAATGCATTGCCGGCGTTCCGGGCGGAACGTGCGGTCCAGACGGCGAGATCGGGCCGCCATAGCTGCGTTCCAAGTTCGAGTGCCAGAAGACGTTCGGACTCGCTGTCCAGGTCCTCGGAAAGTGCACGGACGAACAGGCTCTGCTCGCTGTAGAGCCGCTGCTGGCCCAGCAGGCGGACGGCACGGACCAGGCGCTTCTGGTTGAACGCCTGACGCTGGGCATCGGTGACCGTCAGGGACGGCGTTCCAGCTGGTGCCGGGACGATCCGCCCCAAGCGCTCAAGCGCCAACTGACCGTAGAATAATTCCGGAGTTGCCGCTGCGCGCTCGAAATAGCTGCGGCCCCGCAGAGCGTCGCCCGATTGCGACGAGGCGCGGCCGGCCCAATACCAGCCTTTGGTCTTCACCTGCAGCGATCGGCCCGCTCCGGCATATTTGTCGAACATCGCGATTGAATCGCGGGCACGGTTCATGCGCTCAAGCGCGACTGTACCCGCCGTCCAGGTTAGCGTCGTATATTTGTCGCGGATTCCATAATCCTTGAGGCTGATGTCGACGCCAGAGCCGAATGCATCGTCTACCTGCCGCGAAATGTCATAGGCGAGCTGCCATTGCCGATCGGACGCAGCCTCCTTTGACAGGAGCACCATCATGTCCAGGAATCGATCGACGTCGGCGGGTTTGTGCGTGAAGCTGTGCGGCCGGGCGAACAGCTGCCGGGCGGCCAGCGTGTAGCCGCTATCCCTGAGATAGCGGGCCCGATCCATCATCAGTCCCGCATCGGTGGTCACCTGGCCAATGACGGCCTGGTAGCGCTGTTCGGCATCGGACGAGCGCGATTGAAGGGCTATCCGGGCCGACAGGGCTGCACGCCGGCCGGGGCTGGACCAGGGCAGCATGCGATAGGCGTCGCTGGCTCTCTTGGCGAACAGCAGGGCGTCGATCCGCTTGTCATGGTCTGCAGGAGTGAATTGTGAGCTGAACCGCGAGAACAACAACTGCTCGTCATACTGGCTCAGATCGCTCGAAACCCAGGCGCCACGGGCGGCAACAAGTGCCTCGGCGGTCTTTCCGGTCGCTTGATAAGCTTCAGCCAGGCGTGCCCAGCCGTTACCGCTTCGCGGCTCGGTTGAACGGAAGAAGCCAAGGACCGCGTTCGCGTTTTCCCCCGGGCGCATCTGCTTTTCGGCAGCTCGGCGGAGCCCGCTCTCGCCCGGCCAGCCCGGATTGGCGTTCACGAAACGGGCATAGTCGGCGAACGCGTAGCCGTCGCTTTGGCGCAGGCGCCTCCAGTCGGCCAAGGCGTAATTAATCTCATAGACGGCTGTCTGGCTGCTAGCCTGTGCCGCCGCCACGGTTGTAGTTGGCGTCGCGCCGGTCTGCTGGACCGACGCGGCAGCCACGGTCGACAGCAGAATCGCACTGATGAACCCCACGCTCCTCATACTGGACATCATTACCCCCGAGTCCTTATCAGCCGCTGAACAACAGGCTATTTTTTCACGAACGCTGAGCGACCTGGCAAGTTCAACTAAAGGAAAATACTCATGTTTTTCGGGTCGATACCAGCGCTGGTGACTCCTTTTGCGGCGGGCCGAGTCAATGAAGCGGCGTTCCGTGACCTGGTCGACTGGCAGATCGCCGAGGGGTCGAACGCCCTGGTGCCCTGCGGCACGACCGGGGAGGCCGCGACGCTGTCGACCGATGAGCATCACCGGTTGATTCAACTCACCGTGGAGGTGGCACGCGGCCGGGTACCGGTGATCGCCGGCTGCGGTTCGAATAACACCGCCCATGCGATCGACCTTACCAAGTCCGCAAAGGCTGCTGGCGCCGATGCCGCGCTTCATGTCCCGCCTTATTATAACCGGCCCAACCAGGACGGCATTTACGCCCATCTGGCAGCGGTCGCGGATCTCGATATTCCGATCGTCCTCTACAATGTGCCATCCCGCACGATCACCGACATTTCGGTCGAGACAATGGCGCGCCTGTCGCGGCTGCCCAATGTGATCGCGGTCAAGGATGCGACCGGCAACCTCGCGCGTGTTTCCGCCCAGCGGCAGGCATGCGGCGAGGAATTTGTCCAGCTTTCCGGCAATGACGATATGGCGCTCGGCTTCAACGCCATGGGCGGGGTCGGTTGCATCTCGGTCACCGCCAATGTCGCACCAGGCCTCTGCGCGGAATTCCAGGCCGCGACACGCGAGGGACGCTGGGACGAGGCACTGACGCTGCAGGACCGGCTTTACCCACTCCACGCGGCGCTGTTCAGCGATGCATCGCCAGGGCCGGTCAAATATGCGATGTCCAAGGTTCGTCCCGGTTTCCCGACAGAGCTGCGCCTTCCCATGACCGAGCCGTCCGCGGCATCAAAGGCCGCAGTCGATGCCGCGCTGGCTCATGCGGGACTGATCTGAGGTCCAATTGTCCAAGCCGCCCACCGTCCAGGAATTCGACAAGGTCAAGGTGATCGCCGAGAACCGGCGGGCGCGATTCGACTATTTCGTCGAGGAACGGTTCGAGGCTGGAATCGAACTGCAAGGCACCGAAGTGAAGGCGCTCCGCACCGGCGAAGGCTCGATCGCGGAAAGCTATGCGCTCGTCGAAGGCGAGGAGGTGTGGCTGATCAACAGCCATATTCCTCAATATGGTGCGGGTAGCTGGATGAACCATGAGCCGCGGCGTCGTCGAAAACTGCTTCTTAGAAGCAAACAAATCGACAAACTGCATGGCTCTATTACGCGGCAGGGGCTAACGCTGGTGCCGCTTTCCATATATTTTAACTCTCGGGGACGGGCGAAAGTCGAACTTGCATTGGCGCGGGGGAAAAAGGCCCACGACAAGCGCGAGACGATCAAGCAACGTGACTGGAAGCGGGAACAGGGCCGGCTGTTGAGGCAACACGGATAATAATGAGCGGGCCACTGACCTATTGGCGGCGGATGCTGCACAAGAACACGCCGTCGCGCGACGAGATGCTGGCGAGTCCGTGGCTGAAGCCGTTTGGCCATCGCATAGCCCATTCGGAGCTTTGGCGTTTTACCCGCCGCTCGGTGCCGCGAGCGGTGTTCGCCGGCCTGTTCATCGGCATCTTCCTGATGGTCCCTGGCTTGCAGATCGTTGGAGCAGCGCTGCTTTCCATGCCGCTTCGGGCGAATATCCCGATTGCCGCGGCGATGACCTTCCTGTCGAACCCGCTGACGACTCCATTCTTCCTGATTGCAGCGATCGATGTCGGCGGACGCATCGGATTCCATACCGACCTTGCGAGCTTCATGGCGCTTCGGGGCGAAAGCTTCAGCAAGTGGATGCAGTGGCTCTTTTCGGATGCCGCCCCAGCGCTGGTGTCGGGCCTGTTCCTGATCGGACTTGGGGTTGCGCTGATCGGCTATATCGTGTCGCTTGTCGTGTGGCGCTGGTGGGTTGGACGCAAATGGCGGCGCCGATTCGCCGTGGCGGAGTAACTAGCGCTCGGACTGGGGAGGCTTGGGATGCTGTACGAGCAGCTCGACCTGGTTGAAGTCGAGCCGCTGGATGGCGGCTTTCGCTGGCTCGTGCCTGCCTTGGTGGCGGCTGCCGCAGCAAGCGGCGCGCTGCTGTTCTTCCTGATAGGCCAGCCAATCTATGGCGGACTGTTCCTCGCCGGCTTCGTCGGCATGCTGGTTGCCGCCTTCGTCATCGACCGCCGGGGATCGAAACGGATCGAAGTCGAACCGATCGTCCTTCCTGATCTGGCCCTTGCGGGCTCCGCTCTCAATCTTTCGACTGACCCGGCCGCGATCACCGATCCTGACGGCGCGCTGAAGGCGATCAATTCCGCTTACAAGGCGCGGTTCGGCGGGACTCCCGGGCCGCTCGAGGTCGGCAAGGACAAGAAGGCTTCCACTGGGCTTGCAAAGCTAAGGGATGTGGCGCTCCGCGACGGGGAGGGCGCGGGTGACACGGTCGTCATGGACGGCGCCTCGGCCAAGGTCGAGGTGAGCCGGATCGGCGTCAATCGCGACCTGCTCCTGTGGAAGTTCACCAGCGAGCTGCCTGAAGATCCGCTGGACGTCGCGGCCAAGCAAATTGCCGGCCAGACCGGCGAACGGCTGGCGGCGGCCGGAGTGCTTGGCGTGCTGGTCGACGGCGACGGCCGGCTGGTCGCGGCCAACGCTCCCTTTTCCGACCGGGCGCTGGGCGGGACGGCGTCTGCCAAGCGACCGCCGTTGTTCACGGACCTGGTCGAGGCAAGCGGCGACGGGGCGGTCAAACTCATTGCCGAAGGCCCTGACGCTCGGCCGATGCGGCTGGTCAGTGTCCCGATCGAGATCGGCGAAGCCCAGTCGGCCGCGACGCTGCTGATGTTCGATGACGACCAGGGGCCCAGCCTTGCCAATTCGACCAATGTTCAGGTGCTGCTGGAGATGCTTCCGATCGGGTTGGCGCTGGTCGATCGGGACGGCCGATTCCTGACGATGAACAAGGCGTTCCGCCAGGCCGGCGGGATTCCCGGCGAAAATATGCCCTCCTATCCGGGCGATCTGGTCGTCAAGGAGGACAAGGCGACCGTGGCCGACGCGGTGCGCCGGAACGCGCGCGGCCCGGCCATGTCCGGTGACCTGCCGGTTCGGCTGGCCCATCAGCCGGCGGAACCGGTCGCGCTGACCGTTGCAGGACTGAGGGGCCTCGGCGATGCGGCGGTCCTGCTCCTGCTGAAAGACAATAGCGAGGAAGCCAAGCTCAAGCGCCAGATTGCGCAAGCGACCAAAATGCAGGCAGTGGGACAGCTGGCCGGCGGCGTTGCGCATGACTTCAACAACATCCTGACGGCCATTATCGGCCACTGCGACCTGATGTTGATGCGGCACACGCCAGGCGATACCGATTACGACGACATCCAGCAGATCAAGTCCAACTCCAATCGAGCTGCGGGCCTGACCCGCCAGCTGCTAGCCTTTTCGCGTCAGCAGACGTTGCGTCCGCAGCTGCTACAGCTGCCCGACGTAATCAGCGAAGTGTCGCACCTGTTGAAACGGCTACTTGGCGAGACCGTCCAGTTGGTGGTGAAGCACGGGCGCGGCCTCGGCCCAGTCCGCGCCGACCCGGGCCAGCTGGAGCAGGTGATCGTCAACCTTTCGGTCAATGCGCGTGACGCGATGGCCTCCAAGGGTGGCGGTACGCTCACCATCCAGACCTATTCGGTCAAGGCCAACCAGGTTGCCGATCTCGGAAGCGAGATCCTGCCGATCGCCGATTATTCGGCACTGTCGATCGCCGACACCGGCACAGGTATCCCGCCGTCGATCCTGGGCAAGGTGTTCGAACCCTTCTTTACCACCAAGGAGGTCGGGAAGGGGACCGGCCTGGGCCTCTCCACCGTTTACGGCATCGTCAAGCAGTCGGGCGGGTACATCTTCGCCGATTCAAAGGTCGGGGACGGCACCCGTTTCACCATCTATCTCCCGGTCCACCATGTGGAAAAGGAAAAGGAAGGCGGCCGCCGGTCCAAGAAGCAGGAGGGCGAGAACGAGCTGTGGGGAACCGGCACCATCCTCCTGGTCGAGGACGAGCCGATGGTCCGCACCGTGGCCGAGCGTGCGCTGACCCGACATGGTTACAAGGTACTGACCGCCAACAATGGCGAGGAAGCGCTCGAAATCATCGATCGCGGCGACGAGATCGCCCTGCTCATTACCGATGTTGTCATGCCCTTGATGGACGGGCCCACGATGGTCCGCGAAGCCCGCAAGACCCGGCCCGACCTGCCAATCCTGTTCATGTCCGGCTATGCCGAGGAGCAGCTGAGGAAGTCGATCGACATCGCCAATGTCGCCTTCCTGCCAAAACCCTTTTCCGTTCAGGAACTTGCGGAGGCCGTCCGCAAGGTGCTGTCCGGTAATTAGGACTTCCCTCCGGCGAAACCGCTGCTATTTCCTTGGAATATGTCCAGTTCGCGTTCCATCCTGATCGTCGAAGACGAACCGCTCATTGCGATGATGCTGGAGGACTTCCTCCTGTCGCTGGGCCACGAGGTCAGCGGCAGCTGCGATACCGTCAGCGCGGCGCTCGAGGCGGTCGACAAGGGCGCGTTCGATCTGGCGATCCTCGACGTCAACCTGAAGGGCGAAAATGTCTGGCCCGTCGCGACGGCGCTCAGGGAGAAGGGCACTCCATTCGTCCTGGCCAGCGGGGGTCATGTCGACCCGCCGCCGCCGGAGTTCAAAAACGCTCCGATGATCGAAAAGCCCTATACGATCGATCGGGTCACGCCGATCATTGAAGCCGCGTTCGCCAACTAGGCGGCCTGGAATTGCCGCATCGCTTCTCATCGTGGCGCTGGGCGCCCTGGCTGCGGTGGTCCTGCTGATGAAATTCCTCCAAGCACAGATGCTGTTCCCGACGGATGCGGTACCGGCGGCCGGACCGCTGCCCCCCGGTGCCGAACGGCTGGAAATGGAAGCCTCCGGGGGAGTTCGACTGCACGGCGTCTATTTCCCGCCGGCGAACCCGGGAGAGAATCCGCTGGTCCTCGGTTTCGGGGGCAATGCATGGAATGGGCAGCATGTCGCAATGGAGCTCCACCGGCTGTTCCCCGACGCGCATGTCGTCGCATTTCATTATCGCGGCTATCGACCGTCAACCGGCAGTCCATCGTCCGATGCGCTGATCGCCGACGCACCGCTGGTTTACGATGCTGCGATCGAGCGTACCAAGGCGACCCGAGCGGTCGCCGTGGGTTTCAGCATCGGCAGCGGAGTCGCTGCGCACCTGGCGGGACAGCGCGAACTGGATGGTCTGATTCTGGTCACTCCGTTCGATTCTTTGAAAGCGGCGGCCTCGGACCTTTTCCCATGGCTCCCAGTCGGCCCATTCTTCGAGCATGAGATGAACGCTGCGTCCGCGCTGAAGGGCAACCAGGTTCCGGTCGCCATGATCGCCGCGGAACGCGACGACATCATTCGCCCGGTTCGAACCGCGTCGCTTCGCAAGCAGGTACCGAATTTGGTTTTTGACCGGACCATCGGCGGGGCAGGGCATAATGACATTTATGGCCGCGCGGAATTTGATGAAGCGATGCACGAAGCCTATTCCCTGATAGTTACAAACAAGAAATAAGTGTATTTGTTCTCCTCTTGTTCTTTGTGAACAAATAGGATACGCAATGGTCTTTCCAGGGGGGTATTGAGCCGCCCATTGACGAGGGAACGAAGGCCATGGCAGCGCAGCTCAAAGTCGTCGGCTTGAATGGGGACATTGTGAACACGGACCGTCAAAAGGCATTGGAAGCGGCGCTGGCGCAGATCGATCGCGCGTTCGGCAAGGGCTCGGCGATGAAGCTCGGCAGCCGTGAGAAGATCGAGATCGACACCATTTCGACCGGTTCTCTGGGCCTCGACATCGCGCTCGGCGTCGGCGGCCTGCCGCGCGGCCGCGTCATCGAGATCTACGGGCCGGAAAGCTCGGGCAAGACCACGCTGGCGCTGCACGCCATCGCCGAAGCGCAGCGCATTGGCGGGACGGCGGCCTTCGTCGATGCCGAGCACGCGCTGGACCCGGCTTACGCCAAGAAACTGGGCGTCGACATCGATGAGCTGATCGTGTCACAGCCGGATACCGGCGAACAGGCGCTGGAGATCGTCGACACGCTGGTCCGGTCAAACGCCATCGACGTGCTGGTGGTCGATTCGGTCGCCGCGCTGGTACCGAGGGCCGAAATCGAAGGCGAAATGGGCGACAGCCATGTCGGTCTTCAGGCACGACTGATGAGCCAGGCGCTCCGCAAGCTGACCGGCTCGATCAGTCGCTCGCGCTGCATGGTCATCTTCATCAACCAGGTCCGCATGAAGATCGGCGTCATGTACGGCAATCCGGAGACGACGACCGGCGGCAATGCGCTCAAGTTCTATGCGTCGACCCGGCTCGACATTCGCCGGATCGAAACGATCAAGACCGGCCAGGACTCGGTC
>DASTVY010000035.1:0-9742 GCA_035758865.1 Sphingomicrobium sp.
GCAAAGTAGGCGGCGTAAAAGATCGCCCCGGTCGGGCCGCCGCGACCTCCTTCCACCGCGACCATTCCATCGAGCATGTTAGCGAGAAGTCGAAGCTGTACGCAGAGGGCTGCGACTAAGAAAAGCCAGGGCTCGTCCGGCGCTTCGATTAGCGCCGAGACTCCGAGGATCGCAATGATGATCCCAAGAAAACTGATCTGGTTGGCGCTGAGCCCCGCCCGGAGCGCCAATTGTGCCGCAGCCGAAGCCCAGCCTGTGGACCGTGATTTCAGTGGGCGGCGGCTGGCACTCGGCTTGTAGTCCCCCATATTTCCCCCTCCCTTGCAGCATGGGACGAGGCCGGCTCGTACTGCAAGCCCCAACCTAATGCGCTTGACGGAGGCGGGCAGGGCACCGAAACGGGGAACGACAGAGGGAAACGAATGGACCTATACCAGCAGCTGGGCGTCAAGCGCGAGGCAACCGAGGCCGAAATCAAGAAGGCTTATCGCAGTCTTGCAAAACAGCTGCACCCCGACCGCAACACGGACAATCCGAAGGCTGCGGAGCGGTTCGCCCAGATCACCAAGGCCTATGACCTGCTGTCCGACAAGGATAAGCGAGCCCAGTATGATCGCGGCGAGATCGACGAGGACGGCAATCCGCGGATGCCGTTCGGCGGCGGCTTTGGCGCAGGCGGAGGCGCCCGGCCAGGCGCCGGCGGAGGCGGCTTCGAAGGCTTTCCCGGCGGCTTTTCCGCGGACGCAGCGGATCTTTCGGATTTGTTCGAAGGCCTGTTCGGAGCGGCGACGCAAGGCCGCCGGGGAGCGGGGAGCGGCGGGCCGTTCGGCGGCTTCGGCCGCGCCCGACCGCCCCAGAAGGGTGCGGACGTCGCCTACAGGCTGAAAGTCGGCTTTACCGATGCCGCGACGCTCAAGGACCAGCGGGTGACCCTGACCGGCGGCCGGACGATCGACCTCAAGCTTCCGAAGGGCGTTGAAGATGGCAGCAAGGTCCGTCTTTCCGGCCAGGGACAGGAAGGTCCCGGAGGGCGCGGCGATGCGATCGTCACCATCGAGATTTCAGGCCATCCCTTCTATGTCCGCGAAGGCAAGAATATCCGGCTGACCCTTCCGATCACACTCAAGGAGGCGGTGCTTGGTGCCAAGGTCAAGGTGCCGACGCCGGAAGGGCCGGTGATGCTGACGGTTCCCAAGGGCTCGACGTCCGGCAAGCTGCTTCGAATCAAGGGGCGGGGCTTTACCGGCAAGGATGGGCATCGCGGCGATCTTTTGGTCCAGCTTGCAGTGGATGTTCCGGCCCATGACGAGGCGCTGCATCAATTCGCCGAAAACTGGGACGGCGGCGGCAACCCAAGGGCTTCGCTTGGGGTTTAGCGCCCCTCAACAGAAGGCGGCCGAATGAAGGAATACCATCCGCAATCGCCTGAAGCGCGACGCAAGCGCATGGCGCGCTTGAGGGCGCGCTTCGGCAAGGCAGCGATCGAACGGGCCAAGCGCGAGATAAGGCCGCTGATCATTGCCAAGCGGGTTGGCATCGGCCTTTACGACGACGGCTTCATCCACGCCGGAAACCTCGCCTACCTGTCGCTGTTGGCACTGTTTCCATTCATGATCCTGGCGGCCGCCGTGGCGCGATTGTTCGGTCTGACCGAAGATACGGCCAAGGCAGTCACGACCATCCTCGACCGCCTGCCGCCGGACGTTCGAAGCGTCCTTGCGGGGCCGATCGACGAGGTTTTGCAGGGCCGGTCCGGTGGGCTGCTGTGGTTTGGGGCAATCGTCGGACTGTGGACCGCGGCCAGCTTCATCGAGACGATCCGCGACATTCTGCGACGTGCCTATGGAGTCCAATATTCCGCCAGCTTCTGGCAATATCGGCTCGCCGCGATGGCCCTCATCCTCGGATCGGTGGTCATCCTGTTCGGCGCATTCGCGGTGACCGTCGTCCTATCGTCCGTCCACCATTTCGTGGTGACGAAGATTCCCTTCTCGGAAGGGCTCGGAAGTACGCTCGGCTTTTACCGGATCGTTCCGGCGGTGACTCTTTTTACCACCTTCTACATCATCTTCCTGGCCCTCACTCCGGCCCGGTACAGGACGATCGAATGCCGCAAATGGCCCGGGGCCTTCGTAGCAACCATCTGGTGGCTGGTAACGTTCGAGGCGCTTCCCTGGGCGCTCGGCCTGTTCGGCGGATATGAGCTGACCTACGGCAGCCTTGCCGGCGTCATGGTCGCGCTGTTGTTCTTCTTCGTCGTCGGACTTGGCGTGGTAGCCGGTGCGGAACTCAACGCCGCCCTAGTCGAGCCGGGCGGAAAGGCGCTAAGGGGCGAGCATTACGAGGGGCCGTACGAGGCGGATCTTCCGGTCGAGGATCCGGCCCCGGAAGAAGAGGAATTGGCGCGCCAGAAACAGCGCGCGGGAAAAGGGGAATAGCCGATGGGCGGTTTGATGTCGGGAAAGCGCGGGCTGATCATGGGGCTCGCGAACGACCGGTCACTGGCATGGGGAATCGCCAAGGCGCTTGCCGATCAGGGCGCGGCGCTGGCCTTCAGCTACCAGGGCGAAGCGCTCGAAAAGCGTGTGCGCCCGCTGGCCGAGCAGCTTGGCAGCGACATTCTGATCAATTGCGACGTCAGTGACATGGATGCGCTCGACAAGGCGTTCGACGACCTCAAGAAACACTGGGACGGCCTCGACTTCATCGTCCATGCGATTGGCTTTTCCGACAAGAACGAGCTTCGCGGCAAGTTCGTCGACACCAGCCTCGACAACTTCCTGATGACGATGAACATCTCTGTCTACAGCTTCGTTGCGGTTGCCCAGCGCGCCAAGGCGATGATGAAGGACGGCGGCTCGATGCTGACCTTGAGTTACTATGGGGCGGAGAAAGTCATCCCCCACTACAATGTCATGGGAGTGGCAAAGGCGGCGCTCGAAACCAGCGTCAAATATCTGGCGGCCGACCTTGGCCCTGAGGGAATCCGGGTCAACGCGATCAGCGCCGGGCCGATCAAGACGCTGGCGGCCAGCGGCATCGGCGATTTCCGCTACATCATGAAATGGAACGAATATAATTCGCCGCTTCGCCGCAACGTCACGATCGAGGATGTCGGCGGCGCAGGCCTCTACTTGCTCAGCGACCTCGCGAGCGGAGTCACCGGCGAGATCCACCATGTCGACGCGGGCTACAACGTCGTTGGCATGAAGGCCGAGGATGCGCCGGATATCAGCGTGGTGTGATGTCCCGTATCGGCCGTCATATCCGCGTGATCGGCCGAGTTCAGGGCGTCTTCTTCCGTGCCTGGACCCAGCAGCAGGCCAATGAGCTGGGCGTGACGGGATGGGTTCGCAATGCACCGGACGGCAGCGTCGAAGCGCATCTTGCAGGCGAGGAATCAGCGGTCGATCAGTTGATCGAGCTCCTTCACGCTGGCCCGCCGTCGGCGGTAGTGGACCGTGTCGAGGTTGCGGTCGCCAATCCGGAGCCGGGCGACAGGCTTGAAGTGCGTCACTAACTTCGTCTGAGGGCGAGCGCTAAATTCACTATTTTCATTGGGCCGGGCGCCATTTTCGTGAGTTTAGGGACGTTCGTTCCCATCTCAAAAACAGACCATTCGAAAGAGCCGCCTGTGGTGATCTCACAATGGCGGGGCCGTAGGACAGGAAATTCGAAGCGCTGCCAATGACCGGACTGGGTGGAAAGCGGACATCGGCGAACTGGCGCGAAGCACGTTGCGGGTGTTAGAGGATGAACAGCAAGAGGAGGGGCCAATGCCGAGATCGCTGTTGCTACTTTCTGTCACAGCGCTGCTGCTGCCCGCGTGCCAGGCGGGCGAGAAGTCCGGAAACAACATCGCCGAAGGGAATGCTGCCGCCGCTGTCGACGTTGGCGCGGATGAGCAGGCAATCCGCGGGCAAGTCGATCGTTGGCTTCAGCTCGTGAAAGCCAAGGATGCTGCAGGGATTGCGGCACTCTACGCCGAGGATGGCGCGGTGATGCCACCCAATGCGCCGATCGGCAAAGGACGTACCGCGATCCAGCAAACTTGGGCATCGATGATGCAGACGCCCGGCTTCGATCTGACATTCGTTCCGGAGCAGATCATTGTGTCATCGTCGGGTGACATGGCACTCGATCGTGGGACGTATAAGCTAGCGGTTGCGCCCAACGGCACCGCGCAGACCGACACCGGCAAGTACGTGGTCGTCTGGCGGAAGATCGGCAGCGAGTGGAAAGCCGCCGCGGACATCTTCAACAGTGATCTGCCAGCCAGCAGAGGTTAGGGCGGCCGCGGGCGAGGACCAAGCCACTAGCCTTTGCGCGCCCATTTCCGTCCCAGTTTCGGATGCGACTACTACGTGCCAGGCTTCGCTGTCCCACGTTCGAAACGGCGGCGAATAATTGGCCGTCCACTTTCTAATTTGCTCCGCAGGGGCCCTTCCAGCCTGATCGCGGATGCGAACGAGTTGGCGGTCTAAACAACTGGCGATAAGCACACGGGCAAAAGCCTGAGGGCCATTATTTTCCGCAAGCTCGAGTCTCATGGCTGCTTCTGCTCGCCGCATTTCAATGCGCGAATTAACGCCTTCGGCCAGCTGCTGAGCACCCAGGGCAATCAGCACACCCAACACAATGATTCCGACTTCGCCAAAGAACTCACGCCAGCCGTGAAGCGGTTTGGGCAGTTGGATCTTCATGAGACTGGCCCCTCGCGGTTGGAGCCTAACAGAAGGGCTTAGGTCCGCAATGGGTGCAAAGAGGACGTAACGTGGCGTCCTCTGCAAGCCATTGAAACCATTTTGGGTGTGCAGCATTTTTGCGCCGTCACGCGATTGGATGCGGACTGCCTGTCCCGCTTCCGATCCAGGAAGGAGCATGTCACGACGGGAGGGTGCGATGGACGACGCATCAATTTACTCGACGGACTATTACCGCGGGCGTGAGCGAGCCGAGAGGGAATTGGCTGACCAAGCCGCCTCAATCGCTATCCGAAACATTCACCTGAATATGGCCAATCGCTATCGCGAACTGGCCCAAGATGACCAGGTCAAACGAACCAGGCAGGATAGAGGCCTACCGCCCGATGGCACTTCGAATTTAGATGGAGAACAGGCGCGAGGCTAAGGCCAGCTGTAGGGCCTTGAGCGGAAACGAAAAATTACAAAAAGCGTTTTTGCCGGCGCGAGCGCCCCCGCGCCTGTGCGTTACCCCCGGCTGCGTAATAGTTCGGGGGACCATCTCCAAAGGTCGAACGGCAACCCAGCGTTTGCCGGTCTTTCCCTTGTCGCCGCTGATCACTCTCGACCGGAAATCCTGGCCAATGAGTCGTTGGCCGCTCCAGGCCAATGGCTTGCTTGCCGCAGAATGACCCGATAGCCTTCACCCTGGGAAGGGGGGCTGTCCCATGCGCCTGTTCATCATTTCCGCGCTGTTTGTCGCGCAATCCGTAAACGCCGCGTCCGTACCGACTCCAGTCACTGCAATCACCGATCCCCAAAGTATCGACTCCCCGGCCAATCCGGCCGCAAAGCCGGTGCCGTTGGGCGACCTTTCTGCAGTAAGAGGTGCTTACGGAGCAATCTGGGCGAATGACGGCAAGTCGCTGGTCGTATCGCCTAACCTGACGGGACGATATAATCTGTGGCGTGTCGATCGCGGTGCCAGCTTCCCCGCGCAACTTACCTCGTCGAACGAGGCGCAGGAGCCTCAGGCCGTCACTCGCGACGGGATGGTGCTGTTCCTCCAGGACAGCGGAGGCGACGAGCTGTACGACATTTACTCTGTGCCTCTGGCGGGTGGTGCGGCCTCGAACCTGACGAGCACGCCGGAGATTGCAGAATACGCACTTCGCCTTACCCCTGACGAGACCCGAATTGTATTCGGGCGGCGGACGAAGACAGGCACGGTAATCGACCTTGCGATCATGGACCGCGCGACGGGCAAGGTGCGACAACTGACGAACGAACAGGATGCCTCGAGGCTTTGGTCGGTGGCGGGTTTTGCCGATGGCGGCCGAACCCTGGTTGCCAATCGCGGCGACATTACGAGCAGTCGCTCGACCATCTATCGGATCGATCTGGAAAACGGCAGCGCCACCGCGATCACCCGGGAGGCTCCGGGTCTTATCATCACCGCCGAAGCGGTCAGTCCCGATGGGCAAACGATCTCCGTCAGCTCCAATGAGGCGACCGGACAGCTGCGCGCCGGACTGATGTCAACGCAGTCCGGTCAAACACGTTGGCTGAAGCAAACCCCCTGGGAGCAGACTGCCGGCGCCTTCTCTCCGGACGGGAAAACTTTTGTCGTGCAGACCAACGCCGACGGGAGGGCCGATATCTCGCTGGTCGATGTCGCGACGATGGCCGAACGCTCGCTCCCATTCCCCCCCGGATTCAACGCAGCCGCTACCAAGGACAAGCTCTGGGCGGCGGATGGCAGCCTGCTGGTGCTCCGCAACGGCGGCGATTCGCCTGCGGACTTTTGGGCCGTGAACAGCGCAACGGGTGCGTCGGAGCGGTTGACCCGGTTGGCAATCGCAAGCCTCGACCCTGCCAATCTGCCAAAATCGCGCATCGTCGCCTATCCCAGTTTCGACGGAACTCCGATCAGCGCCGTCTTGGTCATGCCATTCAACCTCAAGCGCGACGGTTCCAATCCGGCGATCGTGATTCCCCACGGCGGTCCGACGGGCCAGACGCTGGATACTTTCTCCCGGCTTGCGACAATGTTTGCATCGCGCGGATATCTCGTACTTCAGCCGAACTTCCGCGGTTCCACGGGTTATGGAAAGGCGTTCCAGGACGCCGACATCAAGGATCTCGGGGGCGGCGATCTTGAAGATGTGGTTGCCGGAGCAAAATTCCTCGCCGCCACTGGCTATGTGAACCCGAAAAAGATCGGCATCACGGGTGGAAGCTATGGCGGGTTCATGACCTTGATGGCACTCGGCAAACGCCCCGATGTCTTTGCTGCGGGCGTCAATCAGTTTGGCATCATCAACTGGTTTTCGATGTGGGAGAATGCGGTCGGCGGACTGCGCGAATATCAGCGCGCTCTCGTCGGCGACCCCGTGGCCGACAAAACGGCATATGAGAAACAGTCGCCAATGACCTACGCGAAGAACATCCGCGCGCCGCTCCTCAACCTGCAGGGCGCCAATGACGTGCGGGTGCCCAAAGGCCAAACCGACGAAGTCGTCCAGCTAATCAAGGCCAACGGAGGAATCGTCGAGGCGGTCTATTATGCCGAGGAAGGGCATGGGTTCACCAAGCTGGAGAACCAGGAAGATGCGCGGAGGCGCACCATCGAATGGTTCGACAAGTACCTCAAGGGGGCTCGCTAGATCGGCTCGCCCAGTCGAGAGATGACCTACTTCGGCGGTCTAGATCTAATTCGCGAACGGATCGCTGACCAGGATGGTGTCGTCCCGCTGGGGTGAGGTCGACACCAGCGCCACCGGGCAGCGGATCAGCTCCTCGATGCGGCGGACATATTTGACCGCCTGCGCGGGCAAATCGGCCCAGCTCCGCGCTCCGGCGGTGGTCCCGCTCCAGCCCTTCATCTCCTCGTAGATCGGCTCGGCCCGGGCCTGGTCGAGCGAGTGCGGCGGGAGATAGTCGTAGACCTTGTCGCCGATGCGATAGCCGGTGCAGATCTTCACCGTCTCCATCCCGTCCAATACGTCGATCTTGGTGAGGGCAATGCCGGTGATGCCGCTGACCGCGGCGGACTGGCGGACCAGCACCGCGTCGAACCAGCCGCAGCGGCGCTGTCGGCCGGTGACCGTCCCGAACTCATGGCCCCGCTCGCCGAGCCGCTGGCCGATCTCGTCCTCGAGCTCGGTCGGGAAGGGCCCCGATCCGACGCGCGTCGTATAGGCCTTGACGATCCCGAGCACGAAGCCGGCGGCGCTAGGGCCAATCCCGCTTCCGGATCCGGTCGTCCCCGCCACCGTGTTGGACGAGGTGACGAACGGATAGGTGCCATGGTCGACGTCGAGCAGAACTCCCTGAGCGCCCTCGAACAGGATCCGGCGGCCGCGGCGGCGGGCGTCGTCGAGGTCGCGCCAGACCGGCTTGGCGAAGGGCAGGACGAAACCGGCGATCTCGGCAAGGTCATTCTTCAACCGCTCGCGATCAACCGGTTCGCGCCCGAACCCGGCCCGCAAATGGTCGTGATGGGCGCAGAGACGATCGAGCAGAGGCTCGAGCTCGCCAAGATGTGCCAGGTCGCAGACGCGGATGGCGCGGCGGCCGACCTTGTCCTCATAAGCCGGGCCGATCCCGCGCCGGGTGGTGCCGATCTTGCCCGCGCCCGACGCATCTTCGCGAAGTGCGTCGAGGTCGCGGTGGATCGGCAGGATCAGCGGGCAGGTCTCGGCGATCATCAGCACGTCGGGAGTGATCTCGACGCCCTGAGTGGAGAGCTTCTCGACTTCGGCCTTCAACGCCCAGGGATCGAGTACCACGCCATTGCCGATCACCGACGGCGTGCCGCGGACAATTCCGGAAGGGAGGAGGGACAGCTTGTAGGTTTCGTTGCCGACGACCAAAGTGTGGCCGGCGTTGTGGCCGCCCTGGAAACGGACGACCATGTCGGCGCGGCTCGCCAGCCAGTCGACGATCTTGCCCTTGCCCTCGTCGCCCCACTGCGCGCCGATGACGGTTACGTTGCCCAACTCGAATCCCCTTGCGGTTGCGGGCGCGCTCTAGGCGAGCCGGTGACGCCGGTCAAAAGCGCAGCGGAACGACGTCCCTTACGCCTTCCAGCTTGGCCAGCGTTGCCACCATTTCCGGAGCCACGTCGCCGTCGACCGCAACCAGCGCAACCGCCTCGCCAAGTGCTTCGCGGCGGCCGAGGTTGAAGGTGGCGATGTTGATCCCGGCTTCGCCCAGTGCCGTGCCCAGCCGGCCGATGAAGCCGGGCGTATCGGTGTTGACGATGTAGATCATCGTGCCCTGGAGCTCGGCTTCCACCTCCACTCCGAACAGCTCGACCAGTCGCGGCGCCTTGTTGCCGAACAAGGTCCCGGCAACGCGGCACATGCCCTTGCTGGTCCCGACCTCGACGGCCAGCAACGTGTGATAATCTCCCTCGCGGTCGTGGCGAACTTCGCGAACGTCGAGTCCGCGTTCCTTGGCCAGATAGGGCGCATTCACCATGTTCACGGTTTGCGAGTAGGTGCCCATCAGCCCGGCAAGCACCGCTCCGGTGATCGGCTTCTGGTTCAGCTGTGCTGCCGCTCCCTCGACCTCGACCGAAACGGAGCGGACATCCTCGCCAAGGATCTGACCGGTGAGCTTCCCGAGCTTTTCCGCCAGCGCCATGTAAGGCTTCAGCCGCGGCGCTTCCTCCGCGGTCAGCGACGGCATGTTGATCGCATTGGTGACGCCGCCGAGCAGCAGAAAGTCGCTCATCTGCTCGGCAACCTGGATCGCGACATTGACCTGAGCCTCGCTGGTGGAAGCGCCGAGGTGGGGCGTGGAGATGAAGCCCGGCGTTCCGAATAGGGGCGAGGCAGTGGCGGGTTCGCTTTCGAACACGTCGAGCGCGGCGCCGGCGACATGGCCGCTCTCCAGCGAGTCCTTCAGCGCTGCCTCATCGATCAATCCGCCCCGCGCGCAATTGATTATGCGCACGCCCTTCTTCGTCTTGGCAAGGTTTTCGCGGGACAGGATGTTCCGCGTCTGGTCGGTTAGCGGCGTATGCAAGGTGATGAAGTCGGCTCGGCGCAGAA
>DASTVY010000363.1:0-2052 GCA_035758865.1 Sphingomicrobium sp.
TCCAAATTTCGATCGGTGGAATGCTCGGTGCGGTAAGCGGAGCCGCCGCATTGACGGCTCTGGTCGCCGTGCCCGCACTTGCGCAGGCGCCCAAGCTCGGAGATCCCCCGGAAGCGAGGAACATGCGGCTCGTGGGCTACAACGATCTGCAGGCGCGCAGCGCCTACCAGCCGACCATTCAGAAGCAGGGGAACCGCTATATCGCCTATGTCGGCCACCACGGCGGCACGCCTGACGTGCCCAAGCCGGTGAACAAGCTTACCGGCCAGCCCGAGTACAACGGAACGTCGGTCATCGACGTGACCGATCCGGCGCAACCGAAATACCTCGCGCACATTCCCGGCCTTCCAGGCAACTATGAGGAAGGCGGTGCGCAGATGGTGCGCGTGTGCGACGGCAAGAGCTTGCCCAAAGGCGATCCCAACAAGACCTACATGCTGCGCGTCTTCGGCGGGCGCGGGCATGAGATCTGGGACGTCACGGAGCCGGCAAAGCCCGCGTTGCTGACCAAAATCGTCGAGGGCCTCAAGGACACACATAAGAGCTGGTGGGAATGCGACACCGGCATTGCCTATCTGGTCTCCGGCGTAGAGGGCTGGCGCGTGCGACGCATGACCCAGGTCTACGACCTCAGCGATCCGCTCAAGCCCGTTCATATCCGGGACTTTGGCCTGGTCGGTCAGGAGCCTGGCGCGACCGGCGCCGTGCCGATGGAGTTGCATGGGGGTGTTTCGACGGGACCGCAGGGCAATCGCATCTATTTCGGTCACGGCACCAACAAGGGCGGCGTGCTGCAGATTGTCGACCGCGACAAGTTGCTCAAGGGCCCGAAGGAGCCGACACCGGACAATCTGCGCTACCCCGAGATCAGCCGGGTCGAAATGCTGCCATTCAACGGCGCTCACACCGTCTTTCCGATGCTGCAGATGCCTGTCGCGGAATTTGCCCATGACAAGGATGGCAAAGTGCGCGACATCGTGATGATCGTGGACGAGCAGATCCGTAACGAATGCCAGGAAGAGCGCCAGATCGTATGGTTCGTCGACGTGACGGTCGAGGCCAAGCCGATGGTGGTCTCGAACTTCTCGGTCCCAGAGGCGAGCGGAAATTTCTGTCAGCGCGGCGGCCGGTTCGGCGCGCATTCCACCAACGAGAGCATGGCGCCGGTGTTCTACAAAAAGGTCGCGTTCATCACCTACTTCAATGCCGGCGTTCGCGCGGTTGACGTGCGAAATCCCTACCAGCCCAAGGAAATCGGATATTTCATCCCCTCGATCACCGAGGCGACCGACAAGCGCTGCATCAAGATCGATGGCCAGGACCGCTGCAAGACGGCGATCCAGAGCAACAATGTCGAGACCGACGACCGCGGCTACATCTATGTCGTCGACCGTGCCAATACCGGCATGCATATTCTGGAGTTGACCGGCGAGGCGCGGGCCGTCGCCGGCCAGCAATAGCCGGTTGCGAGATTTGCGAAGAGCGGCAACGGCGGGCTCGGCCGTTGCTCGCCCTCCCTTGGTGGAGGCAGGCGACGTCGGCGCCAATTCCATTCGATGCGGGGCTTTCGCCCGAACACGAAAAAAAAGGGCCGCGCGGGAGCGGCCCTTTCGCACTTGCTTGCTCCACCCCGTTCAGGGACAGGGATGCCGAGCGCCACCGTAGCCGAGATAGGTCCCGCTCCTGGGGTCGTAGGACTTGAACCGCTGCATGCAGTAAGCGACTGCGTCTTCCGCAATGGGAGCGGCGGGGACGGCGTAAGCCGGCCCCGGCGCGCCATAAATCACCGGGCCGGGGGGCGCCGCGTAAGGGCCGGGGTAGTAGTAGGGGTCATAGCCGTAATAGGGTGAAGCGAGTGCGCCGCCGATCACCGCGCCGGCAACGAAGCCTGCACCGACACCGCCCCAGCCCCATCCTCCGCGATATCCCCATCCGCGGCGCCACTGTACGGTCTCCGCATTGGCAGGAACTGCGTTCTTGAGGGCGAGCCCGTGCGCCATCGGCGTTGCGGATGCAACTGTTGCGAGCGATGACGTGCCCGCAACGAACACG
>DASTVY010000135.1:0-3213 GCA_035758865.1 Sphingomicrobium sp.
CCGGTGCCGAATTCGCCAGGCCATGTGATGTATGTCTGGGTCGACGCGCTGACCACCTACATGACCGGTGTCGGCTTTCCCAATCAGGAAGGAGAGTGGGCCCGCTACTGGCCGGCCGACGTTCACCTAATCGGCAAGGACATCGTGCGTTTTCACGCCGTCTATTGGCCAGCCTTCCTGATGTCTGCAGATTTGCCACTGCCTCGGCAGGTGTTCGGACACGGCTTCCTCCTCGCCCGCGGGGAGAAGATGTCCAAATCGTTGGGAAATGTGGTCGATCCGATGGATCTCGCCGATCGGTATGGGGTCGACCAGCTGCGTTATTTCCTGCTGCGCGAGATTAGTTTCGGGCAGGATGGCAGCTATTCCGCGGAAGCCATCGTCAACCGCGCGAACAGCGAGCTTGCCAATAGTTTTGGCAATCTCGCCCAGCGCAGCCTGTCGATGATATTCAAGAATCTGGGCGGCATTATCCCCCAGGCAGGCGAAGCAATGGAAGACAAGGCACTCCTCGCTGAGGTGGAGGAGGGTTGCGCCACCCTGGAGCGCGAATTCGACCGCTTCTCCTTCTCGACGGGCCTGGAGGCCTGGATGGCAGCGGTGTTCGCCTGCAACGCCTATGTCGACACCATGGCTCCGTGGGCGCTCAGGAAGAGCGATCCGGAACGAATGGCCGCGGTGCTCGGAACTCTGGTAGTGGCGATGCGCAAATTGGCAGTTGCCGTGCGGCCGGTCGTGCCAACTTCGGCCGAGAAGCTGATCGCACTGATCGACAGCGGTGAGGGCGGTGGCCCAATCGCGCAGCCCACTCCAATTTTCCCGCGTTTAGAGCTTCCGGAGGATGAGGAGGCGGCTGCGTGAAGCTGATCGATAGCCATTGCCACCTCAATTACGCAGGGCTTGCCGAACGGCAGGACGAAGTGCTGGCCAATGCCCGCGAACGTGGAATTGGCGGTTTTCTCAATATTTCTACGCGCCAGAAGGAATGGGGCGACGTGGTTGGCGTTGCTGAACGCAACACCGATGTCTGGGCAACCGTCGGAGTTCATCCACATGAGGCAGACGCCCACCCGGACCTCGGTGCCCGGGTCCTGGTCGAGGCCGCCGCGCATCCACGGGTAATTGCCATCGGCGAATGCGGGCTCGACTATTATTATGACAAGTCCGACCGCGGCGCGCAGCGCGAGCGGTTCCAAGCCCATATTGATGCGGCCCGGGAAGCCGGCCTGCCACTCGTCGTCCACACTCGTGATGCCGAGGAAGACACGGCCGAGATGCTGGCTCGTGAGGTCGGCAAGGGGGGTGTCACCGGCGTTCTGCATTGCTTCACCGGAAGCGCGAAGCTGGCTCGAAAGGGACTCGACCTTGGCTTCTACATCTCCATATCGGGCATTGTGACCTTTAAGAACGCCCGGGACCTGCAAGAAACCGCCAAGACGATTCCGCAGGATAGGCTGCTGGTCGAAACGGATTCTCCCTTCCTTGCGCCGGTCCCGCATCGTGGCCAGACCTGTGAGCCGGCATTCGTTGCCGACACCGCTGCATTCCTCGCCGAATTGCGCGGCGAGCAGCTGGGTGAATTGGCAGAAAGAACAACTTCCAACTTTTTCAAATTGTTCGATAAAGCCAGCGACGAAGCGTGAGAATCTCAACGAGGATAATGGTGTGACCAACGATTGGATGCTCGGCAGCCTCTATCTGTTGATGGCGCTGATGCTGGTTGCCGGATCGCTAATCGCCAGGCGCGAGCGCTTCGCCAAGCTGATGACCTTCGCCTTGGCCTGGATCGCGATTTTTGGGGCCGGATTTGTCCTTTTTACCTTCAGGGATGATCTCGGCTATGTGGCGCAGCGCCTGAAATCGGAAGCGAGCGGCGAACCGGTCGTCGAGGGCCAGGAAGTTCGAATCCCAATGGCGATCGACGGCCATTTTTGGGTCGAAGGCTACTTAAACGGTGTTCCAGTCAAATTTCTGGTCGACAGCGGGGCTACCATGACAACCATCGGACGGAGAACTGCTGAGTCCGCCGGGGTGACCGTCAGCGCTAACCAGACACAGCTGGTTCGGACAGGAAACGGCATGCTGAGGGTTTCGACGGGCCGGGCTGACACACTGGCGATCGGCCCGATTGAGCGTAGCTCTGTCGGCCTTCATGTCACCGAGAATGAGGATCTCAACGTCCTTGGTATGAATTATCTCTCTTCAATGAACCGTTGGGGCGTGGAGGGCCGGTGGTTGATCCTCGAAAGCTGATGAAGGCGTCGGAAGGGCAATCTCCCTCGGGATGCTACAATAATACTTTACATAATACATATTATCATACTCAAAGATCGGGCCAGGCCGAGGGGGATCCGAGCCCCCTCGCAGGCTGAAGGAGCAGCTCATGGGCCTCGACCGCCTCGACAACATCATGAAGCGCCTCAGAGACCGCGAGACCGGTTGCGAATGGGACAGCGTGCAGACGTTCGAAACAATCGCGCCCTACACGATCGAGGAAGCCTATGAGGTTGCTGACGCAATCCATCGCGGCGACATGGAGGCGTTGGTCGACGAACTTGGCGATTTGCAGTTGCAGGTGGTGTTTCACGCCCGGATGGCCGAGGAAGCCGGCCATTTCACCCTTTCCGACGTCCTCCAGCGCATTTCCGACAAGCTGGAACGCCGCCATCCCCACATCTTCGGCGATGCCGAAGAAGGTGGTCACCACCTGTGGGAGGTGATCAAGGCGGAAGAACGGGCGAAACTGGCCGACAAGAGCGCTCTTGCGGGTGTCGCGCAGGCGCTTCCCGCCCTGGAACGCGCCGCGAAGCTTCAGAAGCGTGCTGCGCAAACGGGTTTCGACTGGCCCGACGTCGAAGGTCCGAAAGCCAAGATCCGAGAGGAACTGGACGAGATCGCCGCGGCCTCTCCCAATGAACTGGAAGAAGAGGTTGGCGACCTGCTGTTTGCAGTCGTCAACTTCGCACGGTTTCTCAAGATTGAACCGGAAGAGGCTCTTCGAAAGGCAAACCGCAAGTTTGAGCAGCGCTTCCGTGCAATCGAACAAACGCCCGGCTTCGCGACGATGAATCTCGACGAGATGGAAGAGCTTTGGGTCGCCGCCAAAAAGGCACCAGCAGAGGCCTAGAGCCGCTCGAACCGCGCCCAATTTTCAGGGCTGAGCTTAACCGCCAGGTGCAACTGATCGCCTTCAGCATGCTGCTCGATGACGTC
>DASTVY010000178.1:0-20000 GCA_035758865.1 Sphingomicrobium sp.
GCGAACGGGTCGATGCCCTGCCCGCTTCGGGCCTAACGATCGTCGCTACCGGTCCGCTGACCGCAGCCGGCCTGGCCGATGCAATTGCCAAGGTCACCGGCAGCGACGCTCTCGCATTCTTCGATGCCATTGCCCCGATCGTTCACCGCGAAAGCGTCGACATGTCGGTCTGCTGGATGGCGGCTCGCTGGGACAAGGGCGGCAAGGATTACATCAACTGCCCAATGACGAAGGATCAGTATGAAGCCTTCGTTCAGGCGCTCAACGACGGCGAGAAGACCGAATTCAAGGATTGGGAGAAGGATACACCATACTTCGAAGGCTGCATGCCGATTGAGGTGATGGCGTCTCGCGGCGTCGACACGCTGCGTTTTGGACCAATGAAAGGAGTGGGCCTCGACGATCCGCGAACGGGTCGCTGGCCCTATGCTGTCGTCCAGCTGCGACAGGACAATGCGCTGGGCACTCTGTGGAACATGGTCGGTTTCCAGACCAAACTGAAGCATGGCGAGCAGGTGCGCATCTTCCGAACCATCCCGGGCCTGGAGAATGCCGAATTCGCACGGCTGGGCGGAATCCATCGCAACAGCTTCATTCGGTCGCCCGATCTGCTTGATAGTGAGCTTCGCCTAAAGGCCCTGCCGCACATCCGCTTTGCCGGACAGATCACCGGCTGCGAGGGCTATGTCGAAAGCGCGGCGATCGGCCTGCTTGCAGCTCGATTTGCAGCCGCGGAGGTGAATGGCCGAGGGCTCCCTGCCCCACCGCCGGAAACGGCGCTAGGCGCACTGCTTGGCCATATAACCGGCGGCGCCGACGTCGAGACCTATCAGCCAATGAACATCAATTTCGGCCTGATGCCGCCTCTTGAGGGCCCCAAGGCGAAAAAGGCGGACCGAAAGAAACTGTACACCGACCGTGCGCGGGCTGCGTTGAAGGAATGGATGGAAGAGGTGGAGCCGCTGCCGGCTTAGTCCCTGAGGTCGATTGTCCCGGAAATTTGCTCAGTCATCCGCAGGATCCTGTCGGAAATTGCGCTTGGCAGGGCCTTGGGCAACGCCAACGTAACTGCGCTCTTCGCTTCGAAATAGCTCGACTGGACCCGCACCAGCTCCATGGTCCAGTCGGGAAAGCTGCGTTCGTCCGTGTAATACTCTTCACGCACTTCGACATGGTGATGGCGGTCGTCCCGACGCAGCCGATCCATCAACTCCTCGATTGAGGTCTCTGGCCCCTCGATGACTTGCAAGAAATGGGTGCCGTTGAAAATGAGCAGACCGGTGATTGCGTTCAGCGCATTCATTTGGCGGGCGGTCTGCAAGATCGCTGAGAGGTCTTGATCGGATAGGTCGAGGCTGGCGAGGCTGGTGTAGGTCAGGCACTTGATGCGCATGAAGCCAGCATAGGCTCGAGCCACGACTTGGCAATGTCAGCAGCTGCAAGCCGCCTTCTTTGGGCGCGGCTTCGGTGCTGTGGTGGCATATTCGGCCCGGCTGAGGAGGTTGTTCCCGTCAGCATCGGCGCCGTGGAACTTGTCGATCGTCTTGACTGCCCATTCTTCAAAACTGAGCCGACCGTCCGAGTTGACGTCGAGCTTGGCAAAGGCCTTACGGCGCGGCTCGACGAGCTCGGTGAGGGCGATGCGACCGTCCTCATTCTTGTCAGTCCGATCGAACCGTTTCTGCTCCTTGCTCTTTGGATCTGCCTCGGGCGCGGCTGGGGTCGGCGAAAGTTGCCCCGGCAATACCGCCTGCCGCGGCAGCGGCGCGGGCGGCAAAGCGGGCTCTTCGGCGCGACCCTGCAACGCCAGGACGGTTCCGGTGATGAACAGCAGAATAGCGGCAATGCCGGCAAGCCAACGAGCCATATGCCCTCCAACAAGGGGCGATCCGGCGCAGTGACGAGTAAGACCAAGAGTGGACTAATCAAGCTTCCCGCTGTGAAGAGGCCTAAGCCACCGATCCGAATAGCCGGTGAGAGAGAAGCGCCGCTGCCCGTCCCGGTGTAGCTTCCGGCTCGATGGAAGGTGCCTGCTTGACGTCACGCGCAGCGAGCCGCGCCAGCGCGGTCAGCGGTCTAAGCCGGCGCGGGAAATGATGGCCGGCAAGCATGTGCATTTCTTCCATGGGGTAATGCATTTCAATCAGCTGCTTCCGGATGATTTGCTCTTGCGCGAATAGCCTGCCAGCGGGTTCCAACCGCGGGTCTTCGACGCCCAACAGTCTGGCACCGGTGGCGAACAGTTTTGCCCCGCGCTCGCCGACTCGTCCCACGTCCGGTTCCTCGTCGAAGAGCGTTGCCCAGCCATCTTCCAACTCTGCCAGCATCGCTCCGGAAATTCCCCGTGGCAGCAATTCTGCCGCTACAGCTTGCAGTCGCGGCTCAGGTGGTGGCGGTTTTGAATCCAGCCGCTCCAGCGCTTCGCGCCACCAGGCGAGGCGAATGGCTCCCAGCGCCGGCTGGGTCGACGACGTCACCACCTCGGCAAGCGCATCGTCGATCCCGAACAGGGCATCGAAGGCGGACCGCAGCTCGACCGGCCAGTGCAGCCGGACAAGATCGCGATCCGTCAGCTCAGCGATATGAAACCGCCTTGGCCGCCTTCACGACGTCATCGGACTTGATGATCGCCATCTTTTCCAGGTTCGCTGCGTAAGGCAGCGGGACGTCCTCATTTGTCACGCGCAGCACCGGGGCATCGAGATCGTCGAACCCTTCCTCCATGCAGATCGCCATGATCTCTGAGGAGACGGAGCAGGTCGGCCAGCCTTCCTCGACAACCACCAGGCGATTGGTCTTGGCGAGTGACGTCAGAATGGCGGTCTTGTCCAGCGGACGAAGTGTGCGAAGGTCGATCACTTCGGCTTCAATGCCCTCAGCAGCCAGCTTCTCCGCGGCTTCAAGCGCAATGCCTACTCCGATCGAATAGCTGACAATGGTGACTCCATCGCCTTCGCGCATGATCCGCGCCTTGCCGATCGGAAGGACATAGTCATCGACAACCGGAACGTCGAAATGCTGGCCGTAGAGCAACTCATTTTCTAGGAAGACGACGGGGTCGTCGCTGCGGATCGCCGCCTTGAGCAGACCCTTGGCATCGGCCGCGTCGTAGGGTGAGATCACCACCAGGCCAGGCACACTGGCGTACCATGGGCCGTAATTCTGGCTGTGCTGCGCCCCGACCCGGCTGGCGGCACCGTTGGGACCGCGGAAAACGATCGGACAGCGCATCTGCCCGCCCGACATGTAATTGGTTTTGGCCGCAGAATTGATGATGTGGTCGATCGCCTGCATGGCGAAGTTGAAAGTCATGAATTCGATGACCGGCTTCAGCCCGCCCATCGCAGCACCGGATCCCAGGCCGGCGAAGCCATATTCTGTGATCGGCGTATCGACGACGCGTTTGGGCCCGAACTCGTCGAGCAGCCCCTGCGTGACCTTATAGGCGCCTTGGTACTGGGCGACTTCCTCGCCCATCACGAACACCCGCTCGTCGCGCCGCATTTCTTCGGCCATGGCGTCGCGAAGTGCCTCGCGCACGGTCGTTGATTTCATTTCCGTGCCCGCTGGGACATCCGTTGCCTGCATCGTTGGCGCTTTGGGCGCCGGCTTGGCCGCCTCTGGCGTCGGGGGAGCGGGCGTCGGCTCGACCTTCTGCTCCGGCGGCTCGGAAGCCTGGGTGGTCGGCTCAGGTGAAGTCTCTGCCCCGTCGCCACCCATCAGCGCGATAACGGTGCCAACCTTCACGCCGTCGGTGCCCTCGGGAACGAGGATCTTGCTGATTTTGCCCTCATCGACCGCTTCGAACTCCATCGTCGCCTTGTCGGTCTCGATTTCCGCAAGGATGTCGCCGGACGAAACTTCGTCCCCTTCCTTGACCAGCCATTTGGCGAGCGTGCCCTCTTCCATCGTCGGCGAGAGCGCGGGCATTTTCAGTTCGATACCCATCAGTACGCCTCCACCAGTATGTCGGTATAGAGTTCGGACGCATCAGGCTCCGGCGCGTCTTCAGCAAACTTCGCAGCTTCGACAACGATATCCTTGATTTCCTTGTCGATTGCCTTGAGTTCTTCTTCCTTGACGCCGAGCTTTGCGAGCTCCTTGGCCGCATGGTCGATCGGGTCGCGATGCTCGCGATAATCCTGCACCTCTTCCTTGGTGCGGTACTTGGCCGGGTCTGACATGGAATGGCCGCGGTATCGGTAAGTCAGCAGCTCGAGAATGATCGGGCCCTTGCCCGCCTGGGTCCACGCCATGGCCTCTTCAGCGGCGCCCCGGACAGCCAACACGTCCATTCCGTCGACCTGAATGCCTGGGATCCGAAAGCTTTCGCCGCGCTTGTAGAATAAGGGCTCCGAGGCCGAACGCTCCGTGCTCGTTCCCATCGCATATTTGTTGTTTTCGATGGCGTAGATCACCGGCAAGTCCCAGATCCGGGCCATGTTGAAGCTTTCATAGACCTGGCCCTGATTGGCCGCGCCGTCGCCGAAATAGGCAAGGCAAGTCCCGCCGTCGCCGCTGTACTGGTGCTTGAAAGCCAGCCCGGTGCCCAATGCCACCTGTGCACCGACGATGCCGTGACCGCCGTAGAAACCATGCTCGACGCTGAACATGTGCATCGAGCCGCCCTTACCCTTGGAAATGCCGGCGGCCCGGCCAGTCAATTCGGCCATGATTAGCTTGGGATCGATGCCATAGGCGAGCATATGGCCATGGTCGCGATAACCCGTGATGACGCTGTCGCGGCCGACCTTCATCGCCGACTGGAGTCCGACGGCGACAGCTTCCTGGCCGATGTAGAGGTGGCAAAAGCCCCCGATCAGCCCGAGCCCGTAGAGCTGGCCGGCCCGCTCCTCGAAGCGGCGGATGAGCAGCATCTGCTTGTAGAAGTCGAGCAGCTCGTCCTTCGTCGCCTTGTAGCGCTTGGGCTCGCTGGGGCGCTCTCGGTTGTCCCGCGGCGAGGCCGCCGCGGTGGCGCGATTTGATTTGCCGGGCGCTGCTGCCGGGGCAGCAGTCTTGCGGGCGCTCTTCGCCACAGGCCTCTCCACTTCTCTTGCGTTTCGGGCGCGCTATAGGATCGGCACATGCCATAGGGCAATGCCGTAGCGTCACTAGGTGGCTATTTCAGTCGCCAGCAACGAAGCTGGTCATCAACCACCGTCCGTCCTGCCGCTCAAATCCGGCGCGATAGTCGATCGCGCTGCGAACCGCGGATAAACGGACGAAGCCTGTTTGTCCGTTGGACAGTCGCACATTGAGCCAACCCTCCGGCGGCACGTCATTGCCGACGAACAGTAAGTGGCTGTCGAGAGTCATGATGATCGGCGCGGTGTCGTCAGGGCGACTACGCAGCGGGGCGTCCTTCTCAACCGCAAAATATGCCGGCAAGGGATCGCTAAAGTCACTCAGCCTGGAGAAATTGCCGGGCATGATCCTCAGCCCTTCAAGTTCCTCGCAGCCAAGCTCCAGCACCTTTGCCAACTCTCTCCACAATTCACTCTCTTGCGGTCGATCCAGCGCCCACTCGCGGGTGAATGCGGCCCATCCGATGCCACCGCCAAAATCGATCATCACATCGGTCGCGACCAGTGCCTGGAGTGCGATGGCATCCTTGCGAGCAACAATGTCGGTAAGCTGCGCGCGATATTCGATAAAGGTCGGATCACTTCTGCACTCGTCCGTTGCTGGGACGCGCACAGCATCAACTTGGGCGATGTGGAGAGCGGCAATCAGAAACAGGTAGTGCATGCGCGCATCCAAGACATCGGCGCGAACCCACGGCTATCGAATATGCAATGCCGATTAGTCCTCGAGAGGGACAACAACCTCGTCTGCGCGTACCAAGCCCAAATCCTTGCGGACCATCTCGTCGGCCAGATCTGGGTCCGCCTTGCGCGGGTCGAGCAGTGCCGACTTGTGGCGCAATCCATCGCGCTCGGCCTCAAGCGCCGCCAGCTCCGCCTTGCGGACTTCGAGCTGCTGCGAATAGCCTCGCCAGGCAAACAGTCCATTGGGGCCCGCTACTGCATGTCCCGCAAATGTGCCCACGACGAGCAGCGCCAGCGCCGGCCATGCGGCGCGACGGATCAATCCGATGCTTTTGGGCTTCACTGACATCGACTTGAGGGAATCAGAAAGACGCCATGAAGGCAAGCGCTTTCATGCAATTGATTCACAGAATTTTTTCCGAAGATTCATGCGGACTTGTAAGCCCGGAGCGCATTGACGCCCGGATAACCGGCGGCGTCAGCCAATTCCTCCTCGATCCGGAGCAACTGGTTATACTTTGCAGTCCGGTCGGACCGGGCGAGACTGCCGGTCTTGATCTGCCCGCAGGAGAGCGCAACCGCGAGGTCCGCGATCGTCGAATCCTCGGTCTCACCCGAGCGGTGGGACATGACCGCAGTATAGCCCGACGACTGAGCCAGGCGAACGGCGTTGATGGTTTCGGTCAGCGTCCCGATCTGATTGACCTTGACCAGGATCGAATTGGCGATGCCGTGCCTGATCCCCTCGGCAAGCCGCATCTCATTGGTGACGAACAGGTCGTCGCCGACAAGCTGCACGCGTCCGCCGACCTTCTCAGTCAGAGCCTTCCAGCCAACCATGTCGTCCTCAGCCATGCCATCCTCGATCGAGGCGATCGGATAGGCGTCGCAAAGTTCGGCAAGATAGTCAGCCATCTGTTCAGAGGTCAGCGTCCGCCCCTCGCCTTCCATTTCGTAGGCGCCGCCCTTGAAGAATTCGGTCGAGGCGCAGTCGAGTGCAATCAGCACGTCGCTGCCCAGCTTGTAACCCGCGGCCTGGGTCGCTTCGGCAATGACGTCGAGAGCGGCACGGGCGGAGGCGATGTTGGGCGCGAAACCGCCCTCGTCACCGACCGCGGTGCTAAGGCCCTTGGCATGAAGAGCCGACTTCAACGAATGGAAAATCTCTGTCCCGCAGCGAAGCGCTTCCGAAAAGCTTGGCGCGCCGACCGGCATCACCATGAATTCCTGGAAATCGATCGGATTGTCGGCGTGGGCGCCGCCATTCAATATATTCATCATCGGCACCGGCAACATCGTCGCGCCGACTCCCCCGACGTAGCGGTACAAGGGAAGTCCCGCCGCTTCCGCGGCCGCCCGGGCGGTTGCGAGACTGACGCCGAGAATCGCGTTGGCTCCCAGCTTGGCCTTGTTTGGCGTGCCATCGAGATCGATCATGGCGGCGTCGATCTCGGCCTGATCTTCGGCTTCATAGCCGACAATTGCGTCGGCAATTGCGCCATTCACCGAATGAACCGCCTCGGAAACGCCCTTCCCGCCCCAGCGCGACTTGTCCCCATCGCGCTTTTCGACCGCCTCGTGCGCACCAGTGGAAGCGCCGGACGGAACCGCAGCGCGACCCATGGAGCCGTCTTCCAAGGTGACGTCGACCTCGACCGTCGGATTGCCTCGGCTGTCGAGGATCTGGCGGGCGTGGATGTCGACGATCGCGGTCATACGGGTCCCTTTTTCGATGAACTTGCGCGTGAATTCGTTGCGGCCCCTATACGGCGCGCGGCAAAGGGTGCAACTTATTGGATCGTTGCGAATGCGACGCCGGAACGAGGGTGGGCGTGCCGGGTTGAAGTGCAAAAGGAGGAATTCAGCATGGCCAACCCCAAGGAGCTTCCCGAAGGCACCGACACCGTAATTGCCGGTGCATCAACCACTGAAAGTGAGGAGGCACTGATCGTGCGTGAACCCACTGCCCGAGATAGAGCGATCGACAAGTTGCGTGGCAGCACCGACAAGATTTCCGGACAGGCCGCGGACAAGGCGCGAGAGTTGGTAGGACAGGGCCTGGAGCGAGGCGGCGAAGCCTTGGCCAATGTTTCCAAGCTGGTTGGCGATACGGCATCGAGCCTCGATGATCGGCTGGGCGAGGAATATGGCGAATATGCACGGAAGGCCGCCTCGGCGCTGGAAGATGCCGCCAACCGCCTTTCCGCCAAAAATCCCGACGAGCTGATCGACGACACTCGTGAGTTCGTTCGCAAAAGCCCGGGTGTAGCCCTAGCAGGCGCAGCGATAATCGGCTTCGCGCTGGTCCGGTTGGTGAAGGCTGGCCTCGACCAGGGCAAGAACGACAAGAGCTAGCCTATGGACAGCGGGGGCGACGAAGAAACCGAGGAACGGCCGATCGGCGAGCTGTTCGGCCAGCTGATCGACGAGGGAAAGGCATATGCCAAGGCTGAGCTGAGCTTGGCGAAGGCAACGGCGGAAGCCAAGGCAGACGCGGCCAAGAAGCCCGCCTTGCTGGCTGGCGCTGCCCTATTGTTTGTGATTGCCGGGGTCGTCGTCCTCTCCATGACCATGGCGCTGGCGCTTGCAACCCTCATCGGACCGCTCGCCGGCGGAATCATCGCCGCCATGGTCACCTTCGCGATCGCGGCCGGGCTTGGACTTTGGGCCAGGAATGAAATGGGAAGGTTGAAGTGACGGATACGCCCAAGGTCACGGCTGCCAGGATTGAAGTGGCACGAACCCGAGCAGCGCTAATCGACACTGCTCGAGAGCTTCAGGGCCGGTTGCAGCCAAAAACGCTTGCCAATGAGGCCTGGGAGAAAGCCAAGATCAAGGGCGCCGATCTGGCCGAAGATGCGGTCGATGCAGTGAAGAAGCGGCCCGTCGCAACCGGTGGCGTGATCGCTGCGCTGACGATGTTCCTGGCTCGCGAGCCAATCAAGGACGCAGTGAGTAATTTGTACGACGCCATGACGTCAAAAAAGGAACCCAAGCGCAAAGCTCCGGCGTTGAAGGGCAAGCAACCGGCAACCAAATCGGGCAAGCCGCCCGCGAGACGGCAGGGTCGGTCGGCTCCACGAACGACGCCCAAGAAGACGGAGAACGCATGATGGCCAGGCAGCAACAGAAGAAGACCCAGTCAACCTCATCGGCAAGTTCGCGCGAGCGGGCAATCGACGCCTACGACACTGCCCGCGAACGAACCCGCGACCAAATCGATGGAGCGCCGCTGCTGGCATTGGGTGGCGGACTGGCACTGGGCGCAATCATTGCGGCGATGCTGCCCAAGACCCGGACCGAGGACAAGCTGATGGGTCCGCTTGGCGGCCGCATCAGCGATGGAGCACGCGCCGCTGCAAGCGCGGCGAAGGAAGCGGGACGCGAGAAGCTTTCGGAGCTCAACATCACCCGTGACGCGGGCAAGGGTGCGGTAAAGTCGCTTCTCGACGGCCTTGGCGAGGCTGCGCGCACCAGCGGCCAGGCCGCGGTCGGAGCAGTTCGCAATAAAGGCTGATTGAAGCGGGCGCGCATTTGATGCTAGCGGCCTGCCCATGAGCAAGCTTCATCTCGTCTTCGGCGGCCGGGTCAAGGATCCTCAGGGCCTTGACTTCGTCGACCTCCAAAACATCGACCTGGTCGGCCTGTACGACAGCTATGCCGAGGCCGAGGACGCCTGGCGTGGCGCGGCCCAGCGCACGGTCGACGATGCCGAGATGAAATATGTGGTGGTTCACCTTCACCGGCTGCTCGAGCCCGACCTGGAGGGCATTTCACGTCCAAAAGGCCAACCCTAGGCCTTCCGGTATCTCCACAAAAGCAACGGCCGTTGAAGGAGCAATCCGGCGACGAACCCGCCAATGTGTGCAGGCGTCGCAAGCATGATGCCCTCACCGCCCGCCAGCATGCCGGCCATCCACTGCAGCGCAACCCAAGTCACCAAAAGCCAAGCGACGTGGATGCTGCGGTTGAGCTTCTGGTTGCGGGTGACCTGCTTCGGCTGGCCGAAGAAAAGCGCATAGAGACCGAACAGCGCGCTGATTGCGCCGCTCGCGCCAACCATCGGGATCAGGCTGCCCGGTTCGACGGCAAATTGCGACAGGGCGGCAACCAGGGCCCCAACGACATAGGCGAATAGAAGGCCCGAAGCGCCAATGATCCGCTCAACCATCGAGCCGGCGAAGACCAGCATCAGCATGTTGACGCCAAGATGCAGCCAACCACCATGCACAAGTGCGGAGCTGAACGGGGTGAGCCAGACAGGAAGGGCGCCAGGCAGTTCGACGGCGCCGGAAATCCGGCCAGGAATGAAACCCGCAAAAACCGCCCAGTAATTGACTCCGCCAAGAATCCCGATTGCCGACACCGCCACCGTGACAATCGCAATGATCGCGGTCGCGCTCCTCAGCCGGAGCATTAGATGAATTCGATCTTGGCGACTTCGTAATAGCGGTCGCCGGCGGGCGTAGTCACTTCGACCTCGTCGCCGACCTCGCGGCCGATCAGGGCGCGGCCAAGCGGCGAATTATAGCTGATTCGGCCAACCCTGGCGTCGGCTTCCTGCTGCCCGACCAGCTGGTAGCGAACTTCCTTGTCGTCCTCGTCGACCAAGGTGACAGTCGCCCCGAACACCACCTTGTTGCCCGACAAGGTCGTCGGATCGATGATCAGGGCGCGGCTAAGCCGGTCCTCGATCTCGGCAATCGAGGCCTCGACATGGCCCTGGCGCTCCTTGGCGGCATGATATTCTGCGTTCTCGGAAAGGTCGCCATGGGCGCGCGCTTCCTCGATCGCGTCGATGATCGACGGGCGCTCGAGCTTCAGGCGCTTGACCTCGTCGGTCAGCGCCCGGTGTCCCTCGGCCAGCATCGGCACCTTGTCGCTCGCCATGTCTCACTCACCTCTTGATCAAAAACCCGCCCGGGCGCCGGACCTGTTGGCGGCGCGTGCTAGGTCACATTGTAAGAAATATTACGCTTCGGACGCCGAATAATAGGACTGGAGTGATCTTACTTCAAGCGCGTGGCCACGCATCGCCTCGATCGCCCGGGCTGTTGCCAGGCTGGCCGGAGCGGTAGTGAAGTAAGGCACCTTGTTCTTCAGCGCGGCCTCGCGGATCGCCTGGCTGTCCTTCAGCGATTGCCAGCCCTCGGTGGTATTGAATACCAGCTGCACCTGGCCGTCGACGATCTTGTCGACGATGTGCGGACGACCTTGCGCCACCTTGTTGACCCGTTCGACCGGCAGGCCCTGCGCTTCGAGGTGAGACGCGGTGCCTCCCGTAGCGATGAGCCGGAAGCCCAGCTCGGCCATCTTGGCGGCAGCCGGGACAATATGCTGCTTGTCGGCGTCCTTTACGGAGACGAACACCGTTCCCTTTTCCGGCAGGTGAACGCCGCCGCCAAGCTGGGACTTGGCGAAAGCGATATCGAAATTGATGTCGATTCCCATGACTTCACCGGTACTCTTCATTTCCGGTGAGAGGACTGGATCCGTCCCAGGGAAGCGCGCGAACGGAAAAACGGATTCCTTGATCGCGATGTGGCCGATGTCCCGGTCGATCGGATCGAAGCCGCTCAGCGGCTCTCCGGCCATGACCCTCGCTGCGATCTTGGCGATGGGCCGGCCGATTGCCTTGGCAACAAAGGGCACGGTTCGGCTGGCCCGCGGATTGACCTCGATCAGGTACAGATCGTCGTCCTTCACCGCATATTGGACATTCATCAGGCCCTTGACGCTGAGTGCGAGGGCCAGGGCCCTGGTCTGCCGCTCGATCTCGGCAATGATCTTGTCGGAAAGACTGTAGGGCGGGATCGAGCAGGCACTGTCACCCGAGTGGACGCCCGCTTCCTCGATATGCTGGAGGATGCCTGTAACCGCCACCTCCTCCCCGTCACAGATGGCGTCGACATCAACCTCTACCGCGTCGCGCAGATAGCGGTCGATCAGCACCGGCGAGCTGCCCGACACCTGCACCGCGGTCGCAATATAATGGTCGAGTTGTTCCGGACCATCGACAACTTCCATCGCGCGGCCGCCGAGGACGTAACTCGGACGAAGCAGGACCGGGTAGCCGATATGCTGAGCGACCACGATCGCCTCGTCCCGGCTTCGGGCAAGGCCGTTGGCTGGCTGCTTCAGTCCGAGCTTATCGACCAGCTTGGCGAAACGCTCGCGGTCCTCGGCCAGGTCGATGCTGTCGGGCGAAGTGCCGAGGATCGGAATCCCGTCGGCCTGCAACTCCGCAGCCAATTTCAAAGGCGTTTGCCCGCCCAGTTGGACGATCACGCCCTCCAGCTTTCCCTTCTCCGCCTCGCGGTGGAGGATCTCGAGAACGTCCTCGGCGGTCAACGGCTCGAAATAAAGCCGGTCGCTGGTGTCCGGATCGGTCGAAACCGTCTCCGGGTTGCAATTGACCATGATCGTTTCAAAGCCGGCGTCCTTCAGGGCGAAGGCGGCGTGGCAGCAGCAATAATCGAACTCGATACCCTGTCCGATCCGGTTGGGCCCGCCACCAAGGATGACGACTTTCCTGCGGTCGCTGATCTCCGCCTCGTCCTCGGGTTCGCCGAACAGCGGCGCTTCATAGGTCGAGTAAAGATAGGGCGTTGCGGCATCGAATTCGGCTGCGCAGCTGTCAATTCGCTTGAACACCGGGCGGACGCCCAGCTTCAGCCGCGCCTTCCGCACCTCGGCTTCGGTGACTCCACCGGTCAGTCCGCGCAGCGCGTCGTGCACAATTCCCGTACCACGCGCTGCGGTCTCCGACAGCTGCCGTTCCACATGAGCGGAGCGGAGCGCGAGCTGGGAGAGTCGCTTGTCGGAGAAACCCATCGCCTTCAGGCTGCGCATGCCCGCCACATCGTGCGGCAGCCCCTCGTCGCGCACCTGCTCCTCGGCGCGAACGACCTCCGCCAGCCGCTCGATGAACCAGGGATCGAAGCCACTGATCTGATGGATCCGCTCCACCGTAAAGCCATGCCGTAGGGCTTCGGCCGCGACCAGCAGACGCTCGGGCGTTGGCCGGCCCAAGGCATTCTCGATTTCCTGCTCCGATGCGTTCATCAGGTCCGGCACCCGGTCGAGGCCGGTTAGCCCGGTCTCCATCCCGCGGAGCGCCTTCTGCAGGCTTTCGGCAAAGTTGCGACCGATCGCCATCGCTTCACCGACAGACTTCATCGCCGTCGACAGCTGATCCGACGCGCCCTTGAACTTTTCGAAGGCGAAGCGCGGCACTTTCGTCACGACATAGTCGATTGTCGGCTCGAAGCTGGCCGGTGTCGCGCCGCCGGTGATGTCATTGGCGATCTCGTCGAGCGTGTAGCCCACAGCAAGGCGAGCAGCGACCTTGGCGATCGGGAAGCCAGTTGCCTTGGACGCCAGCGCCGATGACCGCGACACACGCGGGTTCATCTCGATCACGATCATCCGGCCATTTTTGGGATTGATCGCGAACTGCACGTTGGAACCGCCGGTTTCGACACCGATTTCGCGAAGGACCGCAATCGAGGCCGACCGCATCCGCTGATATTCCTTGTCGGTCAGGGTCAATGCGGGGGCGACCGTGATGCTGTCGCCCGTATGGACACCCATCGGATCGACATTCTCGATCGAGCAGATGATGATGGCATTGTCCGCGCGATCGCGGACGACTTCCATCTCATACTCCTTCCAGCCCAGGAGCGATTCTTCGATCAGCACCTCGTTGGTCGGGCTGGCGTCGAGGCCATTTTTGACGATCTCGACAAATTCTTCGCGGTTGTAGGCGACGCCCCCACCCGTCCCGCCTAGCGTGAAGCTCGGTCGGATGATCGCCGGCAAGCCCGTCTCGTCGAGCAGCCTCAGCGCATCGTCGAGGTTGTGGGCAATTCCGGACCGCGCGCTTTCCAGGCCGATTTTATCCATCGCCGCCTTGAATTTCTCTCGGTCCTCTGCCTTGTCGATCGCCTCGGCCTGGGCCCCGATCAGCTTGACGCCATATTTCTCCAGCGCGCCCGTGCGGTTGAGGGTCAGCGCCGTATTCAGCGCGGTCTGGCCTCCCATGGTCGGCAGCAGCGCGTCGGGGCGCTCCTTGGCGATGATCTTCTCGACAATCTCGGCCGTAATCGGCTCGATGTAGGTCGCATCAGCAAGCTCGGGATCGGTCATGATCGTCGCCGGGTTCGAATTGACGACGATGACCCGATAGCCCTCTGCCTTCAGCGCCTTGACCGCCTGGCTTCCGGAATAGTCGAACTCGGCCGCCTGGCCGATGACGATCGGGCCGGCGCCGATGATGAGGATGGAGCTGATGTCGGTACGCTTGGGCATTATTCCTCGGGAAATTTGATGGAGTCGATGACGACGAGCTTGAGATGGTTCTTTCGCGCCCACTTGGAAACGCAAGCGCGATGCTCAGCACTTGGCGCAGCCCGGAACATGATGAGCAGCCTCTTCTCCTCATCGTCCTGAATCAGTTCGCCGTATGTCAGCCCGCATGCCAGGCTGGCGCTGTTCAATTCGTCCTGGCTATGCATCCGCGGCGTCGCACAAGCTGCGAGCAACAAACAGAAACCCAAGATAGAGCCGCTGGACAGGCGCACCCGTTATTTCGCCTTCTTGGGAAATAGCAGGGCTGCGTCGAGGTCCGGTACGGTTGGAGCCGTAGCGTTGCACGTCTTGGCGACGCCCTTCACCACATTCTTGACCTGCTTGGCCACCTTCTTCCGGTTATACTTCCCCGGCTTGTTGCCGGGCTCCATCTCGCTGAACCCGACAGCTTCGCAATTCCTGAACCCCGCGATCAGACGAACGAATTTCTCGGACCGCTCGACGCTTACCACCAGATCGCCGCTGGTGAAGCCCGCCTCGCAATGCTGGTCGTCGCATGGCTCGTTGCCGCTCCACAGCTGTTTGGCGAAGTACCATTGGCCGGGTGGAAGAGCGAACAGGTCGTCGGGCCGTGCCACGGTCGGTGCGTCCTTCGCATCTACCTTGACCACTTCCTGCGCCAATAACGGCGCCGCCAGGAGGGACAGCGCTGGGAGTGTCAGCGAAAAACGCATGATTACGCCTCCTTCATCTGGGCGACGAACCGTTCGAACAGGTAGAAGCTGTCCTGCGGGCCGGGGCTTGCTTCCGGATGATATTGGACGCTGAAGGCAGGGCGGTCGATCAGTTCGATCCCGCAGTTGCTGCCGTCGAAAAGGCTGACATGGGTCTCGCGGACATTGTTGGGCAGGCCCTCACGCTCGACCGCGAAGCCATGGTTCATGCTGGTGATCTCTACCTTTCCGTCCGCGAGCCGCTTGACCGGGTGATTGGCGCCGCGATGACCCTGGAACATCTTGGAAGTCTTGCCGCCGACCGCCAGCGCCAGCATCTGATGGCCAAGGCAAATGCCGAACAAAGGCTTGTTCGACTCCAGCATCTGCCGGATCACCGGCACGGCATATTCTCCGGTCGCAGCTGGATCGCCGGGCCCGTTCGAAAGGAAAAAGCCGTCCGGCTTGTGGCTCATCGCCTCCTCGAATGATGCGGTCGCAGGAAGCACCGTGACGCGCGCCCCGGCTTCGACCAGGTTGCGGAAAATGTTCCGCTTGGCGCCATAGTCGATCGCGACGACGTGCGGCTTTGACATGTCGCTGTCGCCCAGACGGTAGCCCTGGCCCAATTCCCATTTCCCACCGGTCCAGGCTTCGAGCTGGTCACGGCTGACCTCCCTGGCCAGGTCCATGCCTTCGAGGCCGGGCCAATCCGCAGCCATTTGCCGCAAGGTGTCGAGGTCGAAATTCCCCTTGGCGTTGTGCGCAATGGCGATGGTCGGTGGCCCCTCGCGCCGGACCAGCCGAGTCAGTGCACGCGTGTCGACGCCAGAAATGCCGATGCGGCCTGTCGCCGCCATCCAGGTCGGGAAATCCTGCTGGCTTCGGAAGTTGGACGGTGACGTCACGGCTTCACGGACCAGGCAGCCTAAAGCGTGCGCCTCTCCCGCTTCGACATCCTCTTCGTTGGCACCGACGTTGCCAATGTGCGGGAAGGTGAAGGTGATGATCTGCCGCGCATAGGAGGGGTCGGTCATCACCTCCTGGTACCCGGTCATGGCCGTGTTGAAGCACAGCTCCCCGACCGCTTGCCCCTCGCTGCCGAAGCCCTTGCCCCACACCGTTCGGCCATCCGCGAAAACAATGACTCCCGTTGCCCCTTCCGGCTTTATTGCCAGATGTTTCGCGGGCGCGGGATGTGCATCGGCCATCGGCGGTGGAAGCCTTTCCGTAAGGTTGTTCGCAGCGATTTCGCTAAGCGATGGCCGCTACGCGCGATTGATCGACTCGTCAACGCTGTGAAAGTTTGGAATTGGCCGCTAGGACTGGGCTTTTCCGGTTGAACGAGACGGGACGCGCATGATTCGCGACGACATCAAGGCTGCGCTGGTTGGCGCGATGAAGGGCGGCGACAAGGAAGGCACTGCAACGATCCGCCTGATCCAGTCGGCGATCAAGAACCGCGACATCGAACTTCGTACCGCCTCGTCCACACCTGACGACGACCAGCTGGTTACCGAAGTGCTGCAGAAAATGATCAAGCAGCGCCGCGAATCAGTCGACCTCTACCGAAAGGGCAATCGCGAGGAGCTTGCGGCCAAGGAAGAGGCCGAAATCGCCGTCATCGAGCGGTTCCTGCCGGCCCAGATGGACGATGCAGAAGCCAGCGCTGCGATCCAGGCAATCGTGGCAGAGCTTGGCGCATCCTCGATGAAGGATATGGGTCGGGTCATGGCCGAGGTGAAAAGCCGGCACGCCAGCTCGATCGAACCCGCCCGGGCCAGTGCGCTGGTCAAGGCTGCGCTGGCCTGAGGGCCTTGAGTTGAAAAGGGCCCCGCCGCGTTGAACGGCGGAGCCCAATCCTGTTGGCTATGATGTGACGACTATTTGCTGCTTGCAGTAAGCCCGGTCACTCCTTCCATCGTAAGCTCATACAAGAAGATGACGAGTGCGCTTGCCAGCGCGCCAGCAATACCAAGCTGGAGGTTTGTCATCACCGCACTGAGCTGGGTACCTATCGTCGGTATGTTGGTTAGCGCCGTGCCGACCATCGGCAACGCAATCACGGCGGCCGCGGCCAGGACCATCCTGTCTCTCGGCATCGTTACGCCCGCAATCAGGCCGAGCACCACCAGCAACAACGCTACATTCAACCCGCCAATGGCTACGAAGCCAGCGGCTATCGCGAGTACAATGTAGAGTGAGCGGGCGAGCCCGCTGATCTTCTGCAACATTTTCCTCCCCCTCCTATTCATCCCGTCCGGGCGATCTTCGCCGCCCTGTGTCGGAATGCCGACAGATTAACCTTAAATGCCGTCCCACACAGGCGAAATAAGTCCTTTGGAATCAAGTCGCTGCGCGGGATGTTAATTCTTCACACAGGCCGCAGGCCTCATTTCACCGACTCGGTTGAGCAGATTTCCTCGACCTACTATCGCTGCTGAGTGACTCTTTCCCCGCAATGGCTGGACGAACTGCGCGCCCGGACGACGCTCTCCGCGGTGATTGGCCCGTCGGTGAAGCTCATCAAGGCGGGACGAGAGTTCAAAGCCTGCTGCCCGTTCCACAATGAGAAGACGCCGAGCTTTACGATCAACGACGAGAAGGGCTTCTATCATTGCTTCGGCTGCGGGGCGCATGGCGACGCGATCCGGTTCCTGACCGACCACCGCGGCCTGCCCTTCATGGATGCAGTGAAGGAACTGGCCGGAAAGGCGGGAATGGAAGTCCCTGCCCCCGATCCCCGGGACAGAGAGCGGGCCGAGCGATCCGCCGGACTCCATGACATCATGGATGACGCAAAGAAGTGGTTCGAGGCGCAGCTCGGAGGGATCGAGGGGGGAGAAGCCAGAACCTATCTCGAGAAGAGGGGAATCGCTGCCCGCGCAATCCAACAGTTCGGAATAGGATTTGCGCCCGACGCCAGGGGAAAATTGAAAGCGGCGCTAAAAAAGCATGGCGAAGACAAACTCATAGAGTGCGGTCTTCTGATCCAGCCTGAAGAAGGCAAGAAGGACAGCTACGACCGGTTCAGGGGCCGGATCATGTTCCCGATCCGCGACGCGCGGGGACGGGTGATCGGATTCGGCGGGCGGATCCTGGGCGCAGGCGAGCCGAAGTATCTCAACAGCCCGGACACGGTGCTGTTCGACAAGGGTCGCACCCTCTACAACATCGACCGTGCGAGCCCCGCATCGCGGCAGGCCGGCAGGCTGATCGTGGTCGAAGGCTATATGGACGTCATCGGCCTGTCGCGGGCGGGCATCGACGAGGTGGTGGCGCCCAACGGCACGGCGGTGACCGAGGTGCAGCTGGAGCGGATGTGGCGGCTCGACCGGCAGCCGATCTGCTGCTTCGACGGCGATTCGGCGGGCCAGAAGGCGGCAGTGAGGGCGGCGATGCGCGCCCTGCCCCACCTCGGCCCCGAACGCACCCTGCGCTTCGTCGCGCTGCCGGAGGGCCAGGACCCCGACGATGTCGTCCAGCAAGGCGGACGGGCGGCGATCGAGGCGCTGCTGGAAAAGCCCGAGCAGCTGGTCGACCGGCTGTGGCGTCACGAAGTCGAGGCCGCGCCGCTCGACACGCCCGAAGCAAGGGCGGGCCTCAAAGCCAGGCTGATGGAGCATGTCCAGGCGATCGGCGAGCCCAATGTCCGGCAACTGTACCGCGACGAATGGCTTCGGCGGTTCGACGCGCTGGTGAGGCCCCAGGCGCAGCAGGGGCAAGGGAGATCGCTCTACCCGCGCCGCGAATGGAAGAAGCAGGGCGGAAGGTTCGTGCCGCCCGAGGCAATGCCCGGCCAGCAAATGCGAACGATCGGCGCCGGCGGGATCGACCGGACGACCGCCCGCGCGCTGGTGCTGGGCCATGCGCTTTATCCGGACGCGATCGGCGATCATGTCGAGACACTCGCGCACCTTCCGATCGACGATCGCGCAGCCGCGAAACTGCGCGACCGGATGGTCGATCTCATCATGTCCGGACAAATGCTTGATCGAACAGGCCTAACCACCATATTGGCGGACAGTGAGACGGCATCCGAATGGAAGCAGGTTTCCAAGGGCGGCGATATCGGCTTCAGCTTCACCCGGTCGAAGAGCGATCCGGAGCTTGCGCGACGCGACCTCGGCCTGGCGGTTGAGGCGCTTCACGCCAAGACGGAGATCGAACTGGCGTTGGCTGAGGCGACACGCCGCCTGGAACAGGATTTCAGCGAGAAAGCCTATGCGGAACAGCAGCGGCTGATCGCGGCGAAGAAGAGTTACAACGACAGGCTGGCGTCTCTCGCCGGCAATGAGTAAGCGGCGGACCACATGGCAAAAACCGAAGCACCCGAAACCGAGACCGAGACCGGCGATCAGCCGCTCATCGACCTCAACGACGTCGCAATCAAGAAACTGATCGCGCGGGCCAAGAAGAAGGGCATCATCACTTACGATGAGCTCAACGAAGCCCTGCCGCAGGACCAGATGTCGAGCGAGCAGATCGAGGACATCATGTCCGCGATCAGCGAGATGGGCGTCAACATCGTCGAAAGCACCGACAGCGACGACGAGGAAGAGAAGGACGAGCCCGAGGACGAAGTCGATCCGCTGGACGACGGAAGCCCGCGCCCGGCAGTCGCGACCAAGAAGGAAGCGGTCGACCGCACCGACGACCCGGTCCGAATGTATTTGCGCGAGATGGGCGCGGTGGAACTGCTCAGCCGCGAAGGCGAGATCGCCATCGCCAAGCGCATCGAGGCAGGCCGCGACACGATGATCTGGGGCCTGTGCGAAAGCCCGATCACCTTCAACGCCATCATCGAATGGTCGAACGCCCTCAACGAGGGCACGATGCAGCTGCGCGAGATCCTCGACCTGGAAGCGATGCTTTCGAAGGGTCCGACCGCCGAGCAGATCAACGAGAGCGAGGAAGGCGGCGAGCAGGAAGGCGAGATCAGCGCCGCGGTCGCCGGACCGGCCTTCAAGGAAGAGGAAGAGCCGGAGGAAGAGGAAGCCGCCAGCAACGACGACGAAGACGATATGGTCGAGCGGCGTACCAAGCCGCAGACCGAGGAGGACGACGAAGACAACACTCTCTCCCTCGCGCAGATGGAAGAGACTCTGAAGCCGATGGCTTTGGAGAAGTTCGCGGGCATCACCGCGCTCTTCAAGAAATTCTCGAAGCTTCAGCAGGCCCGCCTCGAAGCGCTTGGCGCCGGGCAGGA
>DASTVY010000214.1:0-3894 GCA_035758865.1 Sphingomicrobium sp.
TGCTCATCCAGGAAGCGCTGGACGAAACTGCCAAGGAAGCCATCCGCGCCGGCCAAATCGTGGCCCGGCTTCGAAAATTCATCAGTCAGGGCGAGACCGAGCGGCGGCCGGAATCCTTGTCCCGCCTGATCGGCGAGGCAAATGCGCTCGCGTTGGTTGGCTCGCGAGAGCACGGTATTGAAGTCCAGATCCAGCTTGATCAGGGCGCGGACATGATCTTCGTCGACCGAGTTCAGATTCAGCAAGTGTTGATCAATCTCATTCGGAACGCGATCGATGCAATGCTTGCAAGTGTTTCGAAATCGCTCACCATTCGCAGCGAGGCCGGCCCGGACGATCTCGTGACGATCACCATCGAGGATACAGGTTCCGGGATTAGCGAAAGCGTTGCGGAACAGCTGTTCCAGCCCTTTGTAAGCACGAAGGAGGCGGGCATGGGCATCGGACTGTCCATCTGTCGTGACATCGTCGAAGCCCACGGGGGCCATATCTGGTTCGAGCCGAGGCCTGACGGCGGGACGATCTTCCACTTTACCCTTCCGACCATGGGGGCAGCCGTATGACCGAGGGCAGGCTCGTCCATGTCGTTGATGACGATGACTCAGTCCGACGGTCGGTCGGATTCATGCTGAAAACATCAGGTCACCTGGTCAATTCCTATGCTTCGGGGTCGGAGCTGCTCAAGGAGGCCAAGAAGTTGGAGCCCGGGTGCATCCTGCTGGATATCAGAATGCCAGGAATGGACGGCCTCGAAGTCCAGCAGGAACTTCAGAGCCTGGGTGTCACCCTGCCTGTCATCATCATGACTGGGCATGGCGACATTCCGCTGTCGGTTCGAGCGATGAAAGCGGGTGCGATCGACTTCATCGAGAAGCCGTTTGAAAAGGCTCACCTCATTGCGGCTGTCGACGAGGCCTTCAATACTATGGCGCGCACGGATTCGGCCCGCGAACGTGCCAAAAGTGCCAATGTCCGCCTTCAAGCATTGACGTCTCGGGAGCGGGATGTGCTGGACGGCCTTGCCAAGGGCCTCCCCAACAAGACGATTGCATACGACCTTGGCATCAGCCCGCGGACCGTCGAGATTCACCGCGCAAATCTTATGTCGAAGTTGGAAGTGCGCAGCCTGTCGGAAGCGTTGCGCCTGGCCTTCGCGGCCGAGGAAAATCCGAACGAGCCCCCTACCGACGGCTAGGCCGATACCCCCCGGAAAATTGCGTATCGAGCCAACGGCCTAGCGAGTCCTATGGTCGATATTCCACCAACGGGAGACGTGCCATGGACGTGAAGGAAACGACGAGTCGCAAGCCCGCCATCGCGAAGCGTCGAGGGCCGGATTTCACCGAGCAGTTGATCGAGCCGTTTAGCCAGCTGCGCAACGAAGTGGACCGCCTGTTCGACAGCTTTCCGTTGCGCCTGCCGACCTTCGGGTTCGCACGCATCGCGGCAACGCCGGCGGTCGACATGACCGAAACCGACAAGGCCTACAAGGTGACGGCCGAACTGCCGGGAATGGACGCGGAGAATGTCGAAATCACCTTTGATGACGGCCTGCTGCGCATTTCGGGTGAGAAGCAGGAGCAACGCGAAGAAAGCGAGCGCGGCTACAGCTTTTCGGAGCGGAGCTACGGCTCATTCGAGCGGATCCTCGAACTGCCCTCCGCTGCGCAAGCCGAGAAGATCAAGGCCAAGTTCAAGAACGGGGTTCTGACGGTGACCGTGCCGAAGGATGAGAAGGCCGCCAAGAAAGCCAAGCGCATCACCATTGAGAATGGATGATCGACTGGCTGGTCGCGCTTTGAATCTCAGAGGGGGCGCGCTTCGGCCGCCCCCTTCTTTTTGCCTAGTAAGAGTGCATCCATGGGGAGAAGAGGAATGGGGGTCGCTAGCAAAGTTGCCGCCCCGGTCAGGCCTGCGACCTCCAGCTCCGCCCCGACCGGAACCCAACCCGAAAATAACTCACGAGGCCGAACCAGCTTCCCGCGCCCAAACCAAAAGCGACGGCTGTCAACAAGACCCATGGCGGCAACGGTGCGAAGCGAAGAATCTCGCGCAGCACCGGTAAAGCAAGGCAGAGGCTCAGGACCGCTGCTGTCATGCCGCCGATCGCCCAGAACAGCACACGTTCCCGGGTAAAGAGGCCCCCACCTTCCGCGGCAGTTACCGACAGCGCCAGGCTCAAGTGACCGATGACGAGCGCAGTGAACGCCGCGGCGCGCGCCACTTCTGTTCCAGGACCCATCTGATTTAGCCAGCTATAGAGACCCAGAGTTGCGGCCAGCAGCACTGATCCCTGCAAGGCCGCCGGGAGAATTTGCCTGATTCCAAATACCGGTTCGTCACGCTTGCGTGGCGGCTTTTTCATTGCGTCCGGATCCCCTGGCTCGTTTTCAAAGACCAACGCGCAAAGCGGATCGATCAGTAACTCCAGTAGGACCAAATGCATGGGATAAAGCATGGGTGGCAGGCCGATAAGGATGGGCAATAGCGCTAGGCCCGCCACCGGCACGTGGACCGCGGTAATATAGATCATCGCCCGGCGCAGATTGCCGAAAATTCTCCTGCCTAGCCTTATCCCTCCAACGATCGAGGCGAACCTGTCATCCAGCAAAATGAGGTCCGCTGCTTCGCGCGCGACGTCGGTGCCGCGCTGGCCCATGGCGATACCGATGTCGGCTGCCGCCAGCGCCGGGGCATCGTTGATGCCATCGCCGGTCATGGCAACGACGTGCCCCGCCTGCTTGAACCCCTCTACAAGCCTCAGCTTCTGATCTGGCTTGACGCGGGCAAAGACGCGAGCTTCGGCCGGGATTGGCCGATCGGCCTTCAAGCTTTCACCTGTTATAGCGCGGCCGCCTGTCGCAATTCCCGCGGCCTCGGCGATCGCAAGCGCCGTCGGCTCGAAATCTCCGGTAATCATCGCGACGCTGACGCCGGCTGCGTGCGCTTCCCTCAAGGCAGCGGGAACGTCGGATCGCACGGGGTCCTCAAAGCCCAGCAGCCCTGCCAGACGATATCGCACCTTGTCCGGTTCAGCATTCGGATCGGTTGGAAAGCTTGCAGACGCGACAGCCAGGATGCGCATTCCATGCTTTCCAAGGCTGTGTGCAGCCGCCTCCGCGGCAGCGGTCGCTTCCCTATCGTCATCGCAAAGATCGAGGATGGCCTCGTGGGCGCCCTTCGCAGCGTATGTCACGCCGCCATCCGCCGCCGGCCATACTTGTGAGAAAGCCAGAAATTGCGGCCTAAATGGATAGGACCGGATCGGCCCGCCGGACGGAAGCTCCTGTGCGGCGACTCTGATTGCTGAATCCATGGGATCATGCGGGTGAAGCGCCGAAGCCAGCTGAGCGATACTCAGCACGTGGTAAGCCTCCTCTGCCCCGCTGGCCAGGTCGTAGACCTGGCCGTCGCGCCAAACGCAGCGAAGCTCCATTTGATTCTTGGTGAGCGTCCCGGTCTTGTCGACGCAAAGGAGCGTTGTCGCGCCGAGCGTTTCGATGACTGCGGACCGCCTTACCAGGACGTTTCGCTTGGCCAACCGAAGAGCCCCCAGCGCCATAAAGATGGTGAGGACCATCGGAAATTCTTCCGGCACCAACGAAATTGCCAAAGTGAGGCCGCCAAGGGCACCGCCGAACCAGTCATTTCGGAGCACGCCGTAGGTGAGTGCTACCAGCGCACAGGCCATGAGCGCCAAGATCCCCACGATACGGATCACGCGGCGAATATCGCGCTGCAACAGCGTCGGGCCCTCGGCGATGTCCGAGAGTTCGACACCAATGCGACCGACTTCGGTAGTCGCCCCGGTTTTCTCCACGCGGGCGACGCCTTGGCCGCGAACAATCAGTGTGCCGGCAAAAAGCGCTGGTCGCGCCTCATCACCTGCCGTTG
>DASTVY010000247.1:0-3731 GCA_035758865.1 Sphingomicrobium sp.
GGATGTCGGGCTTCTCCTGCGGCAGGCGATGGATAAGGTCGCCTTCATGCCCTTCAGCTATTTGGTCGACAAATGGCGTTGGGGCGTGTTCGACGGCACGATTACCCCGGCCAACTACAATCAGGCGTGGGTAGATCTAAAGCAGAAGTATCAAGGGATTGTCCCGCCCGTGGCTCGACGTGAGGCCGATTTCGACCCGGGTGCCAAGTTCCACATTCCGGGCAACACCAGTTACGAGCGCTACTTCATCGCGCGCGTGTTGCAGTTCCAATTCTACAAGGCGGCCTGCGAGATGTCGGGTTGGAAGGGGCCGCTTCACCGCTGCAGCTTCTATGGCAATAAGGAGGTGGGGCAGCGCCTGAACGCCATGCTTGCGATGGGCGCTTCAAAGCCCTGGCCGGACGCGCTGCAGGCGTTCACCGGCACGCGCGAGATCTCAGGCAAGCCGATGCTTGACTATTTCGCACCGCTGCAGGCTTGGCTGGAACAAGAGAACGCTGGCAAGCAGTGCGGTTGGTAAGCTGAGTAAAGGCGAGGGGAGCGGATCGACCGCTCCCCTGCTGCTCATTCGGCAGTTGCCATTCCGGCCTTGATGTCCTGCTGGGCGATCGGGCCGCGCGGGCCCTTGGATTTCTTGCCGGTTTCCTTGAGGGTCAGCGCTTCCTCGGAATAATCTTCCTGCGCAGCCTCGGACCGGCCTATCCGTTCCGCCTTCAGCTCGCTCAGGCGGTCCATGCCGCTGCTCAGCGCTTCCCCGATCTGGGAGCGTCGTGTCCAGAGGAAGGCGCCGGCGGCGGCGACGCCGGCAATTCCGGCGGCCAGGGCTGCCGTCGTCCCGGGGTTGTCGCGAGCGCTGTTGTAATAGCTTTTGTCGAAGCGGCCGCGTGAATCTCTCTTGCGATTGGGCATCTATGCTCTCCTTTACTCGCCCCCCGACAGATAACGCGCGGCGATGGGGCGCGTTTCTATCGAAAGGCGAGCAGAGAGAATTTAGAGTTGGCCGAGCATCGTTTCGGCACTGGAGGCCGAATATTCTCCTGGAGCCTCGATATTGATTTGTTCGACGACGCCGTCGTTGACGATCATCGAATAGCGCTGGCTGCGCTTGCCCATCCCGAACTTGGATGCGTCCATCGTTAGGCCGAGCGCTTCGGCGAACTCGCCATTGCCGTCGGCCAGCATGGTGATGTCCGAAGACCCCTGGTCACGGTTCCAGGCGCCGAGCACGAAGGCATCGTTGACGCTGGTTGCAACGATCTCATCGACACCCTTGCCTTTCAGCTCGGTGGCCTTTTCGACGTACGACGGCAAGTGGCGTGCCGAGCAGGTTGGGGTATAGGCTCCCGGCACCGCGAACAGCGCAACGCGCTTGCCGGCGAAATAATCGCCGCTCTTGACCGGGATCGGCCCTTCCGGAGTCGCAAGGGTCAAGTTTACGTCGGGGAGGCGGTCGCCGACCTGGATGGCCATGAATTTCACTCCTGCATGGATGTCAGGCCAGCGACATAGGCAGGGCGGGTGACAGTCTCAAGCCCAGCCCCTTGCAGCCATTTTCACGGAAGCGCATTGTTGCCGCATGGAGAGCCCGCGCTTCCTCTCGGGCAAGTTGCTTCTCGCCATGCCCGGCATTGGCGACCCTCGGTTCGAACGGGCCGTGATCGTGATGTGCGTCCACGACGAAAATGGCGCGGTGGGGATAGGTATCGGTCATCAGCGCGCCGGGATCGGCATCCGCGGCTTGCTCGAACAGCTTGGACTCGACCCCGGCGAAGCACCCGACGGGCCCGTCATGCACGGTGGTCCGGTCGAACCCGGTCGCGGCTTTGTCCTCCACAGCGATGATTGGGGCGGACAGGACACAATCCAGGTCGTCGGCCTCGGCTCGCTCACCGGCACAATCGACGTGCTGAAGGCCATTGCGGAAGGCCGCGGACCAAGCCGCTATCTGGTCGCGTTGGGTTATGCCGGCTGGGGCGAGGGCCAGCTTGACGAGGAAATGACCAGACCCGGATGGTTTGCCGCCGACGGACGCGAGGAAATATTGTTCGAAACGCCTACTGCGGAGCGGTGGGAAGCGACGTTCAAGGCGGAGGGCATCGACCCGCGCCTGCTCGACAGCGGAGCTGGCGCCGCCTGACGTTTGCTTTTGGCGCTTCCGCTAGCTAGGGGCGGCGCAACCTTACTTCACCGGAGATTCATGCCCGTGGCCACCGCCGAGACCCTGACCCGCGACTATATCGTCCATGACATCGGCCTCGCCGATTTCGGCCGCAAGGAAATCGAGATTGCCGAGACCGAGATGCCGGGCCTGATGGCACTTCGGAAGGAATATGGTTCCTCGCAACCGCTGAAGGGTGCACGGATCACCGGTTCGCTGCACATGACCATCCAGACGGCCGTCCTGATCGAGACATTGGCCGCGCTCGGCGCCGAGGTCCGCTGGGCGTCTTGCAACATCTTCTCGACCCAGGACCATGCAGCGGCCGCGATTGCCGTGTCAGGTGTGCCGGTATTTGCGGTCAAAGGTGAGACTCTTGAAGAATATTGGGACTATGCGGCGCGCATCTTCGACTGGGGTCCGGACCAGACAGCCAACATGATCCTCGACGACGGCGGCGATGCCACCATGTTCGCGCTGTGGGGCGCTCGGGTCGAAGCCGGCGAAACTTTGTTCACTCCGCAGAACGAAGAAGAAGAAATCTTTTGCGTCACGTTGAAGCGGTTCCTTGCGGCGCGTCCCGGCTATCTCACCAAGACAGTCGAAGCCATTAAGGGCGTCAGCGAAGAGACCACCACGGGTGTCCATCGCCTGTACGACCTCGCCAAGCAGGGCAAGCTTCCGTTCCCGGCGATCAACGTCAACGACAGCGTCACCAAGTCGAAGTTCGACAACCTCTATGGCTGCAAGGAAAGCCTGGTCGACGCCATCCGTCGCGCCACCGACGTGATGCTGGCCGGAAAGGTTGCCTGCGTCGCCGGCTTCGGTGACGTCGGCAAAGGATCGGCCGCGTCGCTGCGTAATGGCGGCGCTCGCGTGCTGGTCACGGAGATCGACCCCATCTGCGCGCTGCAGGCGGCGATGGAAGGCTATGAGGTGGTGACGATGGAAGAGGCGGCGAAGCGAGCCGACATCTTCGTCACTGCAACGGGCAACATGGACGTCATCACGCTCGACCATATGCGCGAGATGAAGGACATGGCGATCGTCTCGAACATCGGCCACTTCGACAGCGAGATCCAGATCGGCGCGCTCGCCAATTTCAAATGGACCGAGATCAAGCCGCAGGTCGACGAGGTCACCTTCCCGGATGGTAAGCGGATCATCGTGCTGTCGAAGGGGCGCCTCGTGAACCTCGGCAACGCCACGGGCCACCCCAGCTTTGTCATGTCGTCGAGCTTCACCAACCAGGTGCTTGCGCAGATCGAACTGTGGACCAAGTCCGATCAGTATCAGAACGACGTCTATGTCCTGCCCAAGCACCTCGACGAGAAGGTCGCGGCACTTCACCTCGACAAACTGGGCGTGAAGCTGACCAAGCTGACCGACAAGCAGGCGGCTTACATTGGGGTGACGCAGCAGGGACCGTTCAAGCCGGACCATTACCGCTACTGATTTCGGCTGTTAACTCAGGTTCTTCTGTCGGCTCGACGTCTGTTGCTGAAAGGTTACAGACGCCGGGGAATGTCGAAATTTAACGGTCGAGCGCATCGACGCGCATCACTTTATCGCT
>DASTVY010000378.1:0-5467 GCA_035758865.1 Sphingomicrobium sp.
TGGCTCGTGCCCTGGTTGCCGGTGTTCGGCAGCGGGGCGACGAGTGCGCAGGTGGCATTGACGATGTCGCGAGTGCCCGAGAAGCGCGACGGAACGGCAGTACCCGAACCGGCCTCACCACCGGTGTAGGACGAAACCTGGAAGATCGAGAAGTCGCGATCGCCCTGGTAGACGGGGTCCGATTCCTGGTAGCCGACGCTCAGCACCGCGTTGCCGCGGCCGTCGTCGAAATTGGCGCCCATGGTAAGGTCGGCGCGGAGATAGTTGCCGTCGCCCTTTTCGGTGATCTGCTCCGACGCAGCAACTTCGATACCCGCGAAATCGCGGCGAGTGATGAAGTTGACGACGCCGGTGATGGCGTCCGCGCCATAGGTGGTCACGGCGGCGCCGGTCAGGGCGTCGACGCGCTCGACCAGGGCCAGCGGGATGTTGTTCAAGTCGACGCGACCGGCGAGGCCTGACGGAACGATGCGGTTGCCGTCCAGAAGGACGATGTTGCGGATCGAACCGAGGCCGCGAAGGTCGACGTAGGATGCGCCGTTGTTGCCGTTGTTGACGGCCGAACCGATCGACGAAACCACGCCGGGCAGTTCGCGCAACACTTCTTCCGCGACGTTCGACTGCTTGAGCTCGATCGCGTCCGACGTGGTCACGTTGACCGGCGTCGACTGCTCGAGGTTCGGGTTGCGGATAAGAGTACCGGTAACGACGATATCTTCACCCTCTGATGCTGCTTCTTGTGTGGCAGCTTCCTGGGTGGTGACGCCTGGCGCCTGATCGTCAGTCGCTGTCTCTTCCGGATTCTGCGCGAACGCCGGAGAGGCATAGGCCATCCCCGCGATCACGGTCGTCGCGAGCAGCGAGGCCCGGTAAAATCGATTCGACATTGTCTTCCCCTTACAAAGCGCTCTTTGGCGCATTGAGCACGCAATTACGCAGTCGGCATGCCGACAAATGCTCCTCTTCCTAGGGTGAAGCTGGGCGCGGAAGCAACGGACCACGAAGGGGGACACGCAATTCGCGACAGAGCTGTGACATTTCCAACACAATTGAAATTGGCGGCTTGCATGTCAGTTTCGGAGCCGAACCAGCCAGGGGCGGGAAGTCATGAACAAGCTGTTGCCAATTATTGCCATTATCCTTCTTGCGGGGCCTGCATTGGCCAAGGATCCGCCCAAGCAATCGCCGCTGGTTGGTGCGCTGCAAACCTGCCGGGCAATGACCGATCCGGCCCAGCGGCTGGCCTGTTACGACAAGGAGGCGGGAGCGCTGCTCGACGCGGCCAAGACCGGCGATGTCGCCGTGGTCGACAAGGCTGAGGTCCGCAAAGCACGTAAGTCGCTATTTGGGTTTGCAATGCCGAGCCTGCCCTTCTTCTCGGGCGACAGTTCGGCCGATGAGGTGTCGGACACGCTGGAATCAACGGTCACTGCGGCCAATGGAATTGGCTATGGCAAATTCCGGATCACGATTGCCGAGGGCAATGCGGTTTGGGAGACCACGGAAACCTACGGCACGATGCGCGACCCGCGCGCCGGCGATAAGATCTCGATCAAGCGCGGCCCTCTCGGTAGCTACATGCTCCGGATCGGCAATAACAACCGATCGGTTAAGGGCAAACGCGTCGGCTAGGATCAGATTGCGCCGGCCCGCCGCTCGGCCTCTAGGCTTGCTGCAGCGTCGGCATAAGCCTCCTGCCGGGCGACCGACCAATAGCGCAGCTCGTCCAGCGGGATCGCGACACCGGTGATTGCGCAGCGCACATGGTCGCCCGCCGCAAGCAAGCGGAAGGTGCTGTCCAGATACTGGACCCTGGCTTCGCGGTGGCCGCTGCCCATCAACATTTTCATTCCCCGGAATCGAATAGATCTGCCTGACCTGGCAGATAGGGATCGCGGCCCTTCCGCTCAACCCGCTTGGCCGGCCGGAAGGGTTGGGGCGGAACCGAATCGCCGACCTGGGCTGGTACGCGACCATCGGCGAAATGGAGGTCGATCGCGCCGGCAGCGCGTGCAGCCGCAGCGTGAACCAGCGTCTTGCCCGACCGATCGGTTACGCGAACGTAGCCACGCTGCAGCGGCCTTTCGGGATGAGCGAGCTCGGCCAATCGCCAAAGGGCGACCAACTTGTCCTGTGCACGATGGACCCGTTCGGTGAGGAGCCGCGACTGCAGCCTGGGCGCCACCCCCGCCAGGTCGGCACGGGAATGAGCCGTTCTCTGAACGAGCGCCCGGGGAAGCCGTTCGCCGGCATCATCGATTCGCTGGGCGAAAGGCACGAACAGGTTTGCTGCTTCGGGCCAGCGGTGAACCAATTGCTCCAACCGTTCGGCGGAACGCGCCGCCGTCCGGGTCACACAGGCCGACATCCGATGATCAAATTCGGCGAGCATGGCGGCCAACTCCGCCCGCACCGGGACGGCGACCTCCGCCGCGGCGGTGGGTGTCGGCGCCCGGCGGTCTGAAGCAAAATCGATCAACGTGGTGTCCGTCTCGTGGCCTACGGCCGAGATCAACGGGATCGGCGATTCGGCCGCGGCGCGAACCACCTCTTCTTCATTGAAGGCCCACAAATCCTCGATCGAACCGCCGCCGCGGGCGACGATCAGCAGGTCAGGGCGAGGAGTTATGGAGGCGAAACCGCGGATTGCCGCAGCAACCTTCTCCGCCGCGCCCTCGCCCTGCACCGGGACGGGCCAGACGATGACGTGGGTGGGACAACGGTCCTCCAGCCGGTGAAGGATGTCGCGGATCACCGCGCCGGTCGGCGAGGTGACCACTCCGATTACGCGAGGAAGATATGGGAGTTTGCGCTTCCTCGCCTCGTCGAACAGTCCTTCGGCGGCAAGCGCCCGGCGGCGCTTGTCGAGCAGGGCCATCAGCGCGCCCTCGCCGGCAAGCTCCATTCGGTTGACGACGATCTGGTATTTGGACCGCCCGGCGTAGGTGGTGAGCTTGCCGCTGGCGATCACCTCGGCCCCGTCCTCCGGCCGGAAGGCGAGGCCGGCCGCCTGCCCCTTCCAGATTACCGCATCGATGCAAGCGGCCTCATCCTTCAGGGTGAAATAGCAATGGCCCGAGGCGTGGCGCTTCCAGCCCGAGATCTCGCCGCGCACCCGGACCATTCCGAAGGCGGATTCGATCGTCCGCTTCAGCGCGCCGGACAGTTCGCTGACGGACAGTGCCGGCGCGTTGTCGCCGCCCGTCTGCTCGGCTAGGAGGCGGTTGGCTTCAAGATCGTCGGGGAAAGGCATGAACATCCTGCTGCTGGGTTCGGGCGGGCGAGAAGATGCGCTGGCATGGCGATTGAGGCAATCGCCAAGCTGCGACGCATTGATCGCTGCCCCCGGCAATCCCGGCATTGCACGCTGGGCGGAATGCGTCGCGATCGACCCATGCGATCCCAACGCAGTGGTAAATCTGGCGAAGCAGCGCAGCATCGACCTCATCGTCGTCGGGCCGGAAGCGCCGCTGGTCGCTGGGGTCGCCGACGCTGCGCGCTCCGCCGGAATCGCAACCTTCGGGCCGAGCGCAGCGGCGGCGCAGCTCGAAGGCTCCAAGGGATTCACCAAGGACCTCTGCTCCCGCGCCGGAATTCCTACAGCCGCCTATGTCCGGGTCGACCTGGAGAGCGCCGCCCTGTCCGCCCTGGACCATTTTGCGATCCCGGTCGTCATCAAGGCCGATGGCCTGGCGGCGGGCAAGGGCGTCACAGTCGCCATGACCCGCGATGAAGCGGAAGCCGCTATCCGCGCTGCCGGCGACGGGGCGATGGTGATCGAGGAGTTCCTCGAGGGGGAAGAGGCCAGCCTGTTCGCGCTGGTGAATGGTGCTCGCACTGTTGCCCTTGCTTCGGCCCAGGACCACAAGCGCGTCGGTGAAGGTGACACCGGCCCGAACACCGGCGGCATGGGCGCCTATTCGCCGGCGCCCATTTTGACCCCGGAGCTTGAGCAGCGCGCCATGCGGGAGATCGTCGAGCCCACCGCCCGTGCCATGGCCGAGGCCGGTACCCCGTTCAGCGGAGTGCTTTACGCAGGCCTGATGCTGACCGCCGACGGCCCCAAGCTGATCGAATATAATGTCCGCTTCGGCGATCCAGAATGCGAGGCGATCATGCCGCGGATCCAAGGCGACTTCGCTGCATTGCTCTACGACGTCGCGACCGGGGCTTCCTTTACGGCCCCCACCCTTTCCGACGAGACGACCATGACCGTTATCATGGCCGCCAGGGGATATCCCGGGACACCAGCCAAGGGCGGGGCGATCGGCGGCCTCGACCGCGCCGAGCAGGTTCCCGGAGTGACCGTCTTCCAGGCCGGCACTGGAATGACGGAAGGAAGGCTTCTCGCAAACGGTGGCCGGGTATTGGCCGTCACTGGGCAGGGACGTTCGCTGGGCGAAGCCCGCGACCGCGCCTATCGAGCAATCGAGGAAATCGACTTCGCTGATGGATTCTATCGGCGCGATATCGGCTGGCGGGAGCTGGAGCGCACGACATGAGCCGCCGGACCATCCTTCTGCTTGGCGTTGTCGCCACCCTCGGCTTTACGGCCTTGTGGCATGGCCCGCTCGGCGCCGGCGAGCGGCTTGCCAGGGAGTCCGAGGCAAGCGCGCGCCGAACGCTCGACCATTATGAGCTTCCCATGATCCAGGCGAAGATGCAGCGCGGGCCATTGTCGCGGCGGCTGGTCCTGAGCGGACCGGCCGACGATTTCCAGCGATCGGAACTGGTGCGAATTCTCGATGACACTCCGGGAGTCCTCGAAGTGAGGTGGGACCCCGCCTCGCTGCCGCAAGAGGAAGGAGCCGCGCAATGATCCCGTTGGCGATCGAAGCCCACCTTCTTGGACTTGGCGGCTTCGCGATTGGCATGGTGCTGGCTTATATTGCGGAACTCAGGCGCCGGGCGAACCGGTGGAAAAAGAGGATCTAGGGCGCATGGAATTTTTCCAAATCTACTGGCCGGTGTTCGTCGTCGCGCTGATCATCGGGATTATTGTCGGCTATCTCTATTTCCGACCGAAACAGAATGTCAGGCTGAGCGATAGCGTCCCGCTGAGGCCGCACATGACCCAGGGCTCAACGAGACCCACCGAAGGCAAGAACATCGCCGACGAAGCAGCGGCGGCGGCGAGCGATATCGCCGGTCACCTGCTGCGCACCAATGTGCATGAAGAGCTTCCCGGCGCTTCCGGCCCCCCCGACGATTTGCTTCGCCTGAAAGGCGTCGGACCCAAGCTCGCTGCAATGCTTAACGAACGGGGCATTACCCGTTTCGATCAGATCACCAAGCTGTCGCCCGGCCAGGTTGAGATGATCGATTCATCGCTGGGCGCGTTCCGGGGCCGATTCGAGCGGGACCGGATCCAGGAGCAGGCCGGCTATCTCGCCCGCGGCGACATCGGCGGATACGAAAGCAAGTTCGGGAAGCTTTAAGCGCTCAGGACGACCGGCTTTCGCTTTCC
>DASTVY010000024.1:0-3984 GCA_035758865.1 Sphingomicrobium sp.
CGGGGCAAATGCCGCCCATGGCCGACGATCCTTTTGCCCTGTTCGAAGCCTGGTTTGCAGAGGCGAAAGCGGCCGAGATCAACGATCCGGATGCGATGGCGCTGGCAACGGCAGACAAGGAAGGTGACCCCAGCGTTCGCATGGTCCTGCTCAAGGGCCATGGGCCCAAGGGCTTCGTTTTCTACACCAATGAAGAAAGCAACAAGGGACGGGACCTTGCGGAAAATCCGAACGCCGCCTTGCTGTTTCACTGGAAGTCGTTGCGCCGCCAAGTTCGTATTGAAGGATGGGTTGAGCGCGTCGATGACGCAGAGGCCGACGCATATTTTGCGACGAGGTCCAGAGAATCCCAGCTAGGAGCCTGGGCTTCCGATCAGTCAAGTCCACTGCCCAATCGCGCGACGTTCGAAGATCGCTACGAGCGGATGAAGCTCCGTTTTGAAGGCGAGCAAGTACCGAGGCCGGACAATTGGGGCGGCTATCGCGTCATTCCGCTTGTTATGGAGTTCTGGCAGGACCGTGAGCACAGGCTTCATGAGCGAAGGGTGTTTCTCGCCCGAGATGACGGAAGCTGGTCAGAAGGACTTCTTTACCCGTGAGCGGCGCCCACCATCATCACCGTCACGGGCATGGCAACCACCACCATGGTCACGGCCATCACCATCATCGGGAACGCGCCTCACTGACCGCTAGGGCGGCACTCGCGAGCGTCGCCATGGCGCTGTTCCTGGTGGCGCTGAAGACCTGGGCGAGCTGGGACACGGGCTCGGTGGCTATGCTGGGCTCGCTGGCCGACACCTCGCTCGATTTCCTGGCCAGCATGATAACGTTCTTCGGAGTGCGCTGGGCGGCCATGCCGGCCGACGAAGACCATCGCTACGGGCATGGCAAGGCGGAGTCCCTGGCTGCTCTGACCCAGGTCATTCTGATTTCCGTTTCCGCGATTGGAATCGCATGGCGCGCATTCGACCGGCTTCGGAACGGGGAACCGACCCAGGGCCTCGAACTGGGCGTCGGCGTTTCGGTCATCGCCATGCTCGCTACCTTCGCACTGCTCGCTTACCAGCGATTCGTGATCAAGCGGACAGGCTCGGTCGCGATCCTGACCGACCATGTCCATTACCAGTCCGACATATTGCTCAACCTGTCGGTCATCGCTGCCCTTGTCCTCGACCAGATGTTTGGCTGGAGGCTGGCCGATCCGCTGTTCGGTTTCGCCATCGCCGCGTGGCTGACGTACGGAGCCTGGGGTGCAGCCAGCCACTCGGTCGACCAGCTGATGGACCGCGAATGGCCCGAGGACGAGCGTGAGGCCTTCATTGCGGCGGCTCAAGCATATCCCGAGCTTGCCGGACTTCATGATCTAAGGACCCGCACATCGGGCACGCACCGGTTCGTTCAGTTCCACGTGTGGGTACCCGGCGACTGGACAGTGGCAGAGGCACATCAGCGGATGGATGCTGTCGAGGAGAAGCTGCAGCAACAATTTCCGAGGACCGAGATCATCATCCACCTTGACCCCGAAGGTCATACCGACCGCGAGGGGATCTTGCCCAAGCATTTGACGGAGTCGACCCGATGACGCCGCTTCCAATCTTCCAGGTCGATGCCTTCGCCAAAAGGCCGTTCGCCGGGAACCAGGCCGCGGTCATGCCGCTCGACCATTGGCTGCCCGACGATGTCATGCAGGCCATCGCAGCGGAGAATAATCTCAGCGAAACCGCATTCACCGTGCCGAGCGAGCGGGACGATGCGGATTTTGATTTGCGCTGGTTCACCCCAGCCATTGAGGTGCCGCTGTGCGGCCATGCCACGCTGGCAGCCGGACATATTTTGATGCACGGCCGGCAGGTGCGTTTCGCAACGGCATCGGGAGTCCTCACCGTCTCTCGCGACGACGAAGACGCCGGCCTGCTCAAGCTGGACCTGCCCTCCGCGCCCCTCGTCGAAGTGTCGGAGCCCGCCGTTTGCGCCGCACTTGGATTATCGGACCGCCCGCTGTTGCTCGCCGAAGGATGCAACGACAGCATCATCGTGCCAGTCGAAAGCGAAGCGGAGGTTCGGGCGGTCGCGCCCGACTTTACCGCGCTCGGCAAGATCCATCGGATGGCGATCGTTACCGCGCCGGGCGAGAGCCAGGACATCGTCAGCCGAGTGTTCGTTCCCTACGCCGGGATCGACGAGGATCCGGTGACTGGATCCGCCCATGCCGCGCTGGTTCCCTATTGGGCCGAGCGCTTGGGTCGCAATCGCTTCACGGCCCTCCAGGCGAGCGCTCGAACCGGCCTGTTGGATTGCGAATTGCGCGGCGACCGGGTGATCCTTGGCGGCCATGCAGTCACGGTGATCGAGGGCTATTTCCAGCTTTAGCTTTCGGTCGATCCGGACCACATCGGCCACGGGCCGCCGCTCCGCCAGTTCACGCGATCATGACGATCGCGTAGCCGGCTAGAAGCAGGATTGCCAAAGTGGTCGTGATCATCCCGACCGTTCGCCATCGGACAAGCGATCCGCCGTCCATGCCGATGCCATGGGCCACGCGCGCCATCATAAATGCAATCGCCGTCAGCATGAGGAAGAGCTTGTTGCCACCTCCTAGCTCGATCGCGGCAAGAAGAATGAGGAATATCGGCACATTCTCCGCGAAGTTGGCGTGAGCCCGCATGCGCCGTAGAACCGCGTCATTGCCGCCATCACCGACGCTTATCTTCAAGGGCCTGCGAGCATTTACAATGCGGGCACCCAACCAGATGTTCAGCAGGGCGGCAGTCGCGGCGGCCGCAAGTGTGACCGGAATTGACGTCATGCGGAAATCCTCCCGATATTCTCCTCGCACCCGCCTCTGATGCTTGCAACCGCAGCAATAGGTTCTGGCCATTCCATCCAAGCCGGAAGGCGGCATTTCACAAGTCGCCAACCCTGCCCCAACCCGCTAGGGGCGGCCCATGCCCGCGCGCTCCTTCGACGCAATCATCATCGGCGCCGGTGCGGCCGGGATGTTTTGTGCTGCGCTGGCGGGACAGCGCGGAAGCCGAATCCTGTTGATAGATCATTCGCCGGAGCCGGGCCGCAAGATCCTGATCTCGGGCGGCGGCCGCTGCAATTTCACCAACATCGGCGCATCCGCTGCAAATTTTCTTTCGGCCAATCCGCATTTCGCCAAATCTGCGCTCGGTCGCTTCACGCCAGCCGACTTTATCGCCCTGGTCGACCGTCACCGAATTGCCTGGCATGAAAAAACTCTCGGCCAGCTGTTCTGCGACGGATCGTCCCGGCAAATCGTCGCCATGCTGCTCGAGGAATGCGCGGCGGGCAACGTCGAAACCGCATTCGGTGAGGCGGCGACTGTCGAGCATTGCGACGGCCGTTTCCATGTCACGTCCGGCCGGTCAAAGAGCGAGGCGCCGGTGCTGGTACTGGCAAGCGGCGGCCTATCCATTCCAAAGCTCGGCGCGACCAGCTTTGCTTATGACGTCGCTCGCCGGTTCGGGCACAAGATCGTCGAACCGCGCCCCGCCCTGGTCCCGCTCACGCTTCCGTCAGACCAGGCGCTGTTCAAATCGCTGTCGGGGGTTTCCGCCGATGTCGTCGCCACCGCGGGCAAGGGGAAATTTCGAGAAGCCGCGCTGTTCACCCATCGCGGCCTGTCTGGTCCCGCCATCCTGCAGGCTTCATCCTATTGGCGGCATGGGGATGCGGTGGCGGTCAACTTCCTGCCCGACCAACCCACGGGCTGGCTCCGCCAGGCGAAGCGCGATCAGCCGCGCATCGCTGTTATCCGGGTCATCGGACGCGCGTTGCCGGACCGCCTGGCCGAGACGCTCGCCGACCAGATGGCCCTCGCCGGCGAAATTGGAGCCATAGCCGACAAGTCGCTCGACGCGGCCGAGCGCCGCCTGGCCGACTGGCAATTCATCCCGAACGGAAGCGAGGGGTTCGCCAAGGCCGAGGTTACCATCGGCGGAATCAGCACGGCCGACCTTT
>DASTVY010000045.1:0-2068 GCA_035758865.1 Sphingomicrobium sp.
GTGGATGTCCCAGCGGCGATCGCGGCTTCGACCTCCGCGCGCGTCATCTCCGCCGCCGTCATCTCGGGCGACGTCAGGTCGACATGCCGCATCATGTCCTGCGCGGCTGCCGACGCGGCGAGCACGAGCCCGAACATGCCCAACGTGGTGGTGCAGAGCGATGCACGTTTCATGCTGCGGACATCCGGTTGACGGGTGGTTGGCCGCCTGCCCGGGTTCGTGGCTCTCATTCGGGCCGAGGCTACCGGTGACCGATCACGTCTGGGGATCACATTGGCGCGACCTTTCAAGACAAGCCCAGCCCGGTCCGACGCGCCCGACTGAACGGTGGAACTATCCGCGCCTGACCCATTGCTCGACCGCCGCCGGAAGTCTGGCCATCGAATGGATCACCGGTTGGGCCCCCGCGGCGGCGAGACGTTCGGCCAGATTCTGGTTGGCGTGACTGCCGCCGGCGAAACCGATAACGGCCATGCCGGCTGCCCGGGCGGCTTTGACGCCGAGGACGGAATCCTCGATCACGATGCAGCTTGCCGCCTCCACCCCGAGACGCTGTGCCGCCAGAAGAAAGAGATCCGGCGCGGGCTTTCCGTTGGCGACCTCGACCGCGCTGAAGACGTTGTCCCCGAACAACGGAGACAGGCCAGTGACCTCCAGCGAAAGCATCAGGCGGTCGGGGGCGGAGGATGAGGCGACGCACCTTCGATATGGCAGGGCAGCAATCGCATCCTTTACGCCGGCGACGGCCTTGAGTTCGCGGCGAAAGCGCATCATGAGCTCGAGGGCAGCCCGCTCGCCCATGTCTTTTGGTATCGGCCGGGATAGGAGCTCTTCGGCCCGCGCCAGGACGTCTTTCAGGCTGCGTCCGGCGAACGCGAGCATGGCGTCCTCGGCGGTCATGGAATGGCCGAGCGCGGTCATCAGGTCCGCCAAGGCTGCGCAAGCGAGATGCTCGGAATCGACCAGCACGCCGTCGCAGTCGAAGATGAGGAGGGTCATGGGCGTATGGTATTGCGCAAGACGATGGCGTAAATCTTGATGTGGTTTCGACGGACAGCCATGACACGCATCACAAGCCTGCGATACCCCTGCTTGATGCTCGCAGCGGTGACCGCAATGGGCACAGCGCTGCGCGCAGCCGAACTCAATGACTATCCGACCGCGGCGCGCGCTGACTACGTGTTCGCTTGCATGAAGACCAACGGCGAGACGCGGCAAGCATTGGAGCAATGTTCCTGCTCCATCGACATCATCGCCTCGATCCTGCCCTACGATCGCTATGTTGCAGCGGAAACGGTATTGAGCCTCTCCCAGGTGCCTGGGCGGTTCGGCACCATGTTTCGGTCACCGGAACAGGCGAGAACAGCCACCAACGATCTGCGGCGCGCCCAGGCGGAAGCCGAGGTCCGCTGTTTCTGATCGTCGCAGTCGGTTACATCTCCGGCGCTTCGAACGGCCACTGGCCTTTGAACGCGCGGTTGTCGGTATCCACGACCTCAGCTCGGAACGCCTGCGTGCCGGTCGGCACATAGGTGAAGCGGATATTCGGATCCTCTGAGATGCCGATGCTGCCCTCCATCGCCAGCAGCAATTCATCTCCCTGCCAGATCTTCACCTGGTGCACGAAATAGGCCGGCGTGTAGAGGCGCGAAATCTGATCCATTTGCAGGCCGGAATTGTTCGGATGCCGGATCATCAGCTGCGCCTCGCGCAGCTTGTTCGAGCGGGTGTCGGCGGCCCGCGCGAATTGCCGCAGGCGCAACTGTCCGAGGCCAGCCTTGGCCTCGTCCGCACTCTTGCTGGCGGGCGCCGAGCAACCGCCCGAGGCCTTCACGTAGGTCTTGACGACGTAGAGCTTGCCGTCGCTGAGTTCGGCGACCGCATGCACGTTGGTGTAGGAATTGACCCGCACCCGGGTCGAGATCATCGAAACGAACGCGTTTGGCCCGATGGTGAAGGTCGCCGTAATCGGAGCGGGGTTTTCGTCGATGACGATCGTGAAGGCTTTCACGCGCCGCGCATCGCCGGGCGGCAGAGTCGCGCGCACCGTCACGGGTACGATCGCGGC
>DASTVY010000118.1:0-9409 GCA_035758865.1 Sphingomicrobium sp.
CGCGGGCATCTCGCAAATCGCAAGCTCGATCGGAATCGACGGGATCTCAGTCAATTCGGTCGCGAACAGCGGCGACCTGACGATTGCGGCAAATGCCAACGCCGAAGCAGCGCTGCTCGACGCGGCCGCAACTGCCATCGTCGGGGTTGGCATCTACCAGGAAGCCAATGGCCAGCAGTCGGCAGCGGCCGACATTTCCAACAGCGGGGACATCCTGATCGAAGCCGATGCATCGGCCCGTGCCGGGAACGGAATCGCGGTTGCGACCGCCTCGGCCGCCGGGATCGTGCAAATGGCCGAGGCTCGTACGCAGCAATTCACGAGCGATTTCACCTCAGGTGGAAACCTGGTCGGGATCACCCAGAACAATCCGTCGGGACCAGCTTCGGCAGTACTGACCAACAGCGGCAGCATCGAGGTCGATGTCCATGCCGATGCATCAGGTGGCGTCGACGCCGCCGCGACCGCTGTGGTGCTTGGCGTTGCGCAGGTGGCATCCGGTTCCGATGCCGAAGCAATTATCGGCAATAGCGGGTCGATCGACATCGCTGCCAGCGTCGATTCAGAAGGAAGCGGGACGCCGCGCGGCGTGGTCTTCGTCTCGGGCCTTTCCCAAGCCGCGACGGCATTTGAATTTGCGACGCTCGAGACGATCGATCCGAATGGCGTGCTGACCTACGAGCTCAGCTCGACGCCGGTCGGCCCGGCGGTCGCGTCGCTGACCAATGCCGGTGATATTTCGGTTGCGGGCGAGGTGGACGTGATCGCGCTCGGATCCGGCACGATGGACGAAGGCCTGGGCGTCGCCTTCGTCGATGGCCTCGATCAATATGCCAATGGCGACGGCGCGTTGGCGACTGTCGAGAATAGCGGAAGTTTCAACGTAACCGCCGACGTCAGCGTCGATTCCGGAAATGTATCGAATGCCGTCGCGATCGCCACCGGCATCGATCAGTATGCGACTGCCTATGCCAGCCACGCGACCATTGTCTTTGCAAACGGGACCACCACTCCGACGACTTTTACGGGCGGTGCGACTGCTATCGGATCGGCGGTCGCTTCGTTTGATAACAGCGGGTCCTTGACGGTCATCGCGAATGTCGAGTCCCACGGCGACCAGGTGGCATTCGGAGGAGCGACGGCGTCTGCGGTCGGTCAGTATGCCGCGGGCACCGATGCGTCGGTACAAGTCAACAACGGCGGCTCGATCGCCGTCGTCGGAACGCTGTCCAGCAGCGGCCACACCGCATTCGGTGGCGCCGCAGCGATCGGCATGCAGCAAGGCGCGCAGGGCACGGCCGCGGCCGACGCCTTGTTCGAAAATGGCGGAACTTTGGCCGTGCTTGCTTCCGCAGCAGCCGATGGCGAGGCGGGGGCCTTCGTCAACGCGACGGCCTTTGGCGGCGCGCAAGATATCCAGGCGGATCAAACGGCCACGGCAGCCATCGTCAATGGGGGGACTATCGACATCCGCGCCGTCGCCAGCGCGGTCGCCGGCGATTCATCGACGTTCGACATGGCCATGGCCTTTGCCGCCGCGCATGGGATGGGTCAGATTGCCGAGGGCCAGCAGGCGCTGGTTGAGTTTGAAAATAGCGGTGCGTTCCAGTTGCTCGCCGACGTCGACGCATCGGCAAGCGACTTTGCGCTCGCCTCCGCCACAGCGTCGGGCGTCATCCAGCAGATTGCCCTTGGAACGGCATCGGGAACTGGAGCGGCCAGCATCGACAATAGCGGAACGATACTCGTAGGCGCGTCGGCGGACGTTGCGGCCGGTTCGACCGCCATGGCCCTTGCCGGTATCCAAAGCGCAATCGTCCAGGCGGTGATCGCCGGAGAAGGCGGCACAGCCTCGCTGACCAACAGCGGATCGATTGCGATGGTCGCCAATGCGGAGGCTCTCGCAGCCGGCGGCGATGTCACAGACTTCGCCGGGGCGCAGGCATATATATTCGGAATCAACGCCATGGTTACCGCGACGGGCCTTGCCGGCTCAGCCAGCGTCGACCTGTCGAATGCAGGGACGATCGACATCACCGCGATAGCCCATGCAACGGCCAGCGGAGCCGCCCAAGGACTGGCGTCCGCGATTTCCGGCCTGGTCGGAAGCGCGAATGTATGGGGCGATGGAGACGCGACGGTCTCGTTGACCAATGAGGGATCGATCACGCTTGTCGGAGTAGCCGATGCGACCGGCGGCTACACGGCCCACGCCACCGGCATTGCCCTGCGCGGAATGGACGGATCCGCCGCCGTGTTCGGTGCCGGCGACGCCACCGTCGAGATCGCCAACAGCGGATCCGTCCTGGTGGGCGCCGACGCGCATGCGGAAGCAGGGACCAATGCCCTTGCGGTTGCCATCGCGATCGACGGCTTCCAGGCGGTCGCCCATGTCGGAACAGGCGACGCATTGGCCAGCGTCGACAACGTCGGCGAACTGGAAATGATCGCCAATGCGACGGCGAGCGCGCTGAACGCGCAGGCGTTCGCAATTGTCGGCGGCACCTTCTTCACCGGCGCGATCTTCGAGTCTGCGGCAGCGATGAATGGCGATGCGAGCGTCATGGTCGGCAACAGCGGCAGTATCAGCGTCGTTGCCGATGCGCTTGCCAATGGCGAAGTGATTGCGAGCGCCAGTGCCGTCGGCGGGCCCGGCATCAACCAGTTCGCATTCGCGACCTCCGGGGATGCCGTCGGCATCATCGACAATTCGGGTTCGCTTGAATTCGCGGCGCGCGGCGAAGCCAATGCCACCAACAGTGCTTATGCGGATGCCGTATTCTATAATGCGGTGGCGCAGGGCGCATTCGGGTTCGGCGGTAACGGAACGCTCGACCTTACCAACGAAGGTTCGATTTCCATCGCCGTCGTGGCGGACGCGGCCGGCGACAATGCCGCCGGCGCATTGGCCGTCGCGACGCACGAGATCGGCCAGGTTGCGTCTATTTTCATCGGAAACGCCACGGTCGTGCTGGACAATAGCGGTTCGATCGAAATCGATGTGGCGGCTCTCGCGGAAGGATCGTTCGCTTCAGCCAGCGCCGTGATGGACTCAGCAATCATCCAGGGAGCGGCCGCGCTGGGTGAAGGCGAGGCTTCGGTTGCGCTGGATAACAGCGGTTCGATCGACATTGCCCTGCTGGCGTCGGCGGAGTCGCCCGATGGTGCCGCCGGAGCCTTCGCCTCGCTCGGCGGGGCGATAACCCAATATGCCGGCGCGGGATCCAGCCAATATGTCTATGGCTCGACCGCCGGCGGGCTGACCCAGATTACCCAGACGATCTTTCCGACCGGCCCCGCCGGCCTGTCCCTGGACAATAGCGGCAGTGTCCAAATCGCGGTTGCGGCCTTCGCGGAAGGCGGCACGTCCGCGTCTGCGGTTGCCACCGGCCTGGCGATAGATCAGTTCGCCCGCGGCAGTGACGCCGACGCATCGTTGGTCAACGAAGGTTCAATGGCGATCGAGCTCACTTCCATTGCCGAGGCCGACACCAATGCGGCCGCCAATGGCACGCTCACCGGCGTTCACCAGGCGGCATCGGCAATCGAAACCGTCGTGCACATCACGGCAACGGGCGGTGGTGGTCAGGTTACCGACAGTGCGACCGCTCCGGTCGGGTCGGCTCTCGTATCGTTCGCCAATTCAGGATCGATCGAGATCGTTGGTGTCGCCAATGCCGAAGCGGCGTCCGGTTCGGCGTCGGCGAACATGTTCGTCAAGGGCATCGAGCAATCCGTCGCTGGCCTCGAAGCGAATGCGGTTTTCACCAACACGGGCGAATATCTGGTCGGTGCCCAGGCGATCGCCGAAGGAACAGCCGGCTTCGCGGTGGCGCATGCCGTCGGCGTGGCGGTCTCCGGCCAAGGTCATCTCTCCGGCGAATTCGACAATGGCGGCGACTTTACGGTGGCTGCGGTAGCCAGCGGCGCCTCGGGTGCGACCGCAGTCGCCACGGGAATTGAGCTTGGCGCAGGCTCGAGCGACTTCGAGCTGACCAACAGCGGCAGCATCATCGTGTCGGCCGAGGTCAATTCCGGCTTATCGGAGGCGGTCGCAATCCGGGTTACCGACAATGGAACCACGGCTTTCGACCCATCGGCAGAGATCATCATCACCAATGATGGCGGGACGATCATCGCCCGGCGCAGCGAAGACGGCGGCGAAACCTGGCTTCGCGGGACAGCCATCGATACTTCCTCGGCGCCCAACCCTTCTGTCATCGACTTGCTAGGTGACGGTTCGATCTTCGGACATATCGACCTTGCCGCCGGCGACACGATCAATGTGGCGGGCGGCGAAACCTGGTTCGACGGAATCATCAATCCTGAATGCCAGTCGGGCGGGTGCACGGAGGGGACCCTCAATATCGGAAGTGGCGGGGCGCTGTTCCTGCGCCACGACAGCGCGGGAAGCGAAGGTCCGTCGGCCGCCTTTGTCGAGGAACTGAACATTGCGGCGGGCGGCACGCTTATCTTCGAGCTTCCGACGGGCGAGGATCCGGAAGCAGCATATCCTCAGATCGTTGCCGGCGTCGCCAATCTCGACGGCAGCCTGCTCGTCCGCTCGGCGTCCGGCCTCTATGGCGACAGCTATCTGTTCGAAGATGTCATCGATGCGAATGTCCGCAACGGCCAGTTCGACAGTTGCGGCATCGACGGCAATCCCGCCCTGCTCGAGCTGAGCTGCGTCTATGACGCGCAGGGCAATGTCGACCTTGGCCTTGAACGGATCGCGTTCAACGCGGTCGATGGCCTGACCCGCAACCAGGGTGCGGTCGGATCGGGGATCGAGGCGTTGTACGACGTGAATCTGTCTGGGCCTTTCGCTGAGATGGTCGCCAGCCTCTTCACGTTCGACGATGGCGAATATCGAAGTGCTTTGGACCAGCTGTCGGGCGCGACCTACGCGGCCTACCAGCAATCGTTCCACTCGCTCGGGACGCGATACAACCAGCTGATCGACAGGGCGACCGAATGCACCATGCCGAGGCGGGCGGCCTCCGCGATTGATTGCCGCACGACCGGTAAGCTACACCTGTGGGGCCAGCTGGACGCCGGCAGCCGGAAACTCGACGGCGACGCCGAGGCGCCCGGCTATGATTCCGATCATTGGACGGCGATCATCGGTGCCGACGTTCGAGTCGGAACGAATACCGTCATCGGTGCCAGCTTCGCCAAGGTCAGTGACGATGCCGACTATCGCGACGGTTCTTCGACGGACGCCGACGGCTACCTCGCCGGTCTCTATGCGACATTCGATCCAGGCTCCTATTATGTGAAGGCGATCGGCACGTTCAGCCGTTTCGACGGCGACGGTGAGCGCCGGATCGACTGGGGCGACTATGGCGCGCAGCTGCAGGGCAGGCTCACCGGTGATCCCGACATCCGCCTGGTCACATTGGGCCTTCACGCGGGCTATCGGGTCGAACTGGGCGCGAACTCGCTGCTGACGCCCTATGCCGGCGTGGATTACAGCAGCGTCAGGCTGGATGATTTCACCGAAACGGGGCTTGAGGCAGCCGAGCTGTCGATCGATGGCACTACGTCAAGCAGGACGCTGCTGTCGGTGGGCACCAAATGGGCGACCGATCTCGGTTCCGTCATCCCCGAGGCCGAGATTGGCTACCTGCACTATTTCGGCGACAGGCGGACATCGTTCGACGCGATGTTCCTGGACGATCCGGATGCTCGGTTCGAAGTCGTTTCGGCTGCCGAAAAGCGCGGATCCCTGCTGGCCGGAATCAGTCTCGGCGGCAAGGCAGGGCCAGTCGATGTCCGTATCGGCTATCAGGGCCTGTTCAACGGCGACGGCGCAACCCACAGCGCCGGCCTCAAGTTGACCCTGCCATTAGGCGGCCATTGAGTCCCCTGGGGCGGTCAGCAATCCTGAAGCGGCTTGCCGCGCGTTTCTTTCAGGAAAAAGATCGTGACGATCGCTGAGAGGGCGGTGAAGGCCACCGAATACCAAAGCCCGGCATAGATATCGCCTGTCAGCGCGACGATGGCGAAGCTGGTCACCGGCAGGAAACCGCCGACCCACCCGGTTCCGACATGGTAGGGCAGCGACATCGCCGTGTAGCGAATGCGGGTCGGGAACATTTCGACCAGCGCCGCCGCCTGCGGTCCATAAAGCGCGGTTGCGGCGACCACGAACAGCAACAGGATGCCCAGTAGCAGCGGCATGTTCATCTTCGCCGGGTCGGCCGAAGTCGGATAGCCGGCCGCAGCAAGCTGGGCGTTGATCGCCTCGGCCGATTTGGCCTTTAGCGCCTTCAATTTCGGTCCGGGTAGCCCTTCGCCGCCGGCGATTGTCGCCACGTTCGGCCCCGCCACAACCCGGGTCAGGCCGTCCGCCGAGTCCCGGGTCTGGTAGGAGATGCCACGCGTAACCAGCGCGCTCTTGGCGATGTCGCAGGCGCTAACGAACTTTGCCGTTCCGGTCGGATCGAATTGCGCCGAACAGGTCGCCTGGTCGGTTTCGACGATCACCGGCATCGCCCGGTGCGCCGCGACGCGATCGGGGTTGGCGGCCTCGGCGATGAGGTGCGAACCAGGGAAATAGAGCGCCAGCGCCAGCAGCATTCCCGCCAACATCACCGGCTTGCGGCCCACGCGATCGCTCAGCCAGCCGAAGAAGACGTACAGCGGCGCACTCACCACCGTCATGATAATCAGCAGCATGTCCTTGGTAGCGCCCGGTACGCCCAGCGATTTCTCGAGGAAAACCTGCATGTAGAAAAAGGCAAAATACCAGACCGCACCCTGAGCGCACATGATGCCGAAGAAGGCGATGGCGACCCGCCTCAGGCTGTCGCGCGTGGCGAAGGCTTCGCGAAGCGGCGCCTTGGTGACCGCTCCCTCTTCGCGGAGCTTGGCGAAGTGCGGGCTTTCGCTCAATTTTACCCGCATCCACACCGAAATGGCGAGCAGGATCACCGAAAGCAGGAAGGGGATCCGCCAGCCCCACTGGCCGAACGCCTCCTCGCCCAGCCAGCTCCGCGTCGCAAAGATGATCAGCAGCGCGGCCAGCAAGCCGAAAGAAGCGGAGGACTGAATCCAGCCGGTCGCCGCTCCGCGCTTTTCGTCCGAGGCATGTTCTGCGACGTAGATCGCTGCCCCGCCATATTCGCCGCCGAGCGCGGTACCCTGGCAGATCCGGAGGAAGATGAGCAGGACCGGAGCCAAAACGCCGACCTGCTCATAGGTCGGCAGCAGGCCGATGGCGAAGGTCGCACCACCCATCAGGCTTACGGTGGTGAGGAAGGTCGCCTTGCGGCCAACCCGGTCGCCCATCGCACCGAAGATGATGGCGCCCAGCGGCCGGAATGCGAAGCCGACCGCAAACAGCGCCAGCGCCGCGACGAGTGCCGATGTCGGGTCGAGCCCCGCCAGGAAAACCTTCGCAATGACCGGAGTGAGGGAGCCGAAAATGAAGAAGTCATACCATTCGAACGCCGTGCCCGCCGACGATGCGGTGACGACGCGGGCCATCGACCAAGGCCTCGCCGGATGCGACATGAAGGGTTCCCCCCGAAAACTGTTCGGTTGAGGACCCTAGCGGGCGCACCGGCGGGCGCAACTAGCTTGCGGGGCGGCTGGCCTCGATATCGATCACGAAGCGATAGCGCACGTCGCCCCTGACCAGGCGGTCGTAGGCCTGATTGACCTCATCGATCCGGATCGTCTCGATTTCCGGAAGGATCCCGTGCTCCCCGCAGAAATCGAGCATTTCCTGCGTTTCCGGAAGACCCCCGATCAACGATCCGGCAAGCGACCGGTTTCGCATCGCCAGCAGGCCTCCGTGAACGCTTGGCAGCGGCTCGATCGCGCCGACCAGCACCATATTCCCGTTTGGCGCCAGCAGGTTGAGATAGGGATTGACGTCATGCCCGACGGGGATGGTGTCGAGGATGAAGTCGAACGTTCCGGCCGCCGCATTCATGGCGTCGGGGTCCTTGGAGATCAGCACTTCGTCGGCACCAAGCGCCCGAGCATCGTCGCCCTTGGCCGGCGACGTGGTGATCATCGTCACATGGGCTCCGAGCGCATGGGCGAATTTGACACCCATATGGCCGAGGCCGCCGAGGCCCGCGACGCCCACCTTCTGGCCCGGGCCGACACCAAATTTCTTGAGCGGCGAGTAGGTTGTGATCCCGGCGCAGAGCAGGGGCGCGGCCTTGCTGATGTCCAGGCTGTCGGGAAGCTTCAGGACGAACTCCTGGCGGGCGAGGATATGGTCGGAATAGCCGCCCTGGGTCAGCGAGCCGTCGCGCCGGTCGATGCCGCTGTAGGTTAGGGTCGCCCCCTTTTCGCAGAATTGCTCATGGCCCGAATGGCATTGGCTGCACTCTTGGCAACTATCCACTAGGCAACCGATCGCGACCCGATCGCCAGACTGATATTTGGTCACGTCCGGTCCGACGCCGGTAACGATGCCGACGATCTCATGGCCGGGGACCATCGGATATTGGCTCATGCCCCAGTCGTTGTGCGCCATGTGCAAATCACTGTGGCAGATGCCGCAGTGGGTGATGCGGATCGCGACATCATCGTTCCGGAGTGCGCGGCGCTCGATGGTCATCGCCTTCAAGGGCGTATCATAGGTCTCAACACCCCATGCAAACGCCTGGGTCGGCCCGCTGCCGGTTGTCGTGTCGGGATGGGGTTCCGCAGTCGTCGCCATGTCAGCCTCCTATCGGGATCGGGCCAATACGCGCCTCGCTTGAATTAGATGGGGTCGGTCGACCATTTTTCCATCGACCGAAAGTACCCCGGCGTCAGGCTGTGCCGCGAATGCGTCGATGACCGCCTGGGCATGGGCCAGCTCCTCTGCTGACGGCGTGAATGCGGCATTGATCGCCTCGACCTGCGCCGGATGGATGGCAAGCTTCCCGGTGAAGCCCTCGGAGGCGGCGGCTCGAGCTTCGGCGATTAGCCCGGCCTCGTCGCGAAAGTCGGCGAACACGCCGTCGATCGGTTGGACCTCGGCAGCCACTGCGCCCGCCAGGCATAGCGAGCGGGCCAGCTGGTAGGTGAAAGCCAGCTCGCCCCCGGCGGTATATTTGGACGACGCGCCGAGTGCGGCCGAGAGGTCCTCGGCGCCCCAGCACATCGCCGCAAGACTGGAGCAGCAATCGCGATAGCTGAGCAAGCCGAACAGGGACGCCGCGGTCTCGGTAACGATGGCATGGATCGGCAGGCTGCGCGGAGCGAGCGCGGCAGCGAGATCGGCGACATCATCGCCGCACGCCGCCTTGGGAAGGACGACACCGTCGATATCGAGGTCCTCGATCGCCTCCAGATCGTCGCGATGCTCTTCCGTGCCGAGCGGATTGACCCTGACCCAGCGCTGCGGCTCGCCCTCGATGCGTTCGGGAAGGAGGCCCAGCAGCTCGCGAGCGATCGCCTT
>DASTVY010000012.1:0-3654 GCA_035758865.1 Sphingomicrobium sp.
CCGAATGGGAAGCGACATCCCAAAGCAATTTCGGCCGATCGGCGGAAGGGCTGTTCTCGCGCATGCGTTCGACGCAGTGGCATCACATCCCTCGATCGATGCGGTGCGAGTTGTCATCGGCGAGGATCAGCAGGAAATCGCTTCAAGAGCCCTTGAGGGGCGTGACGTCGGCGAACTCATCATTGGCGGTGCCGAGCGGGCCGATAGCGTTTGGGCGGGCCTCAGCGCGATCGATTCCGACATTATCCTGGTTCACGACGCAGCCCGCCCTTTCTGCCCGCATGACGTCATCGATCGCCTGTTGGCAGCGCTTGAAAAGGCGGAAGGTGCGGTTCCGGTGCTACCGCTGGCGGATACGCTGGCCCGCGCCGGCGACATGCTCGGCGCACCAATCGACCGCGAGGGCCTTGTCCGCGTGCAGACCCCGCAGGCGTTCAGGTATCGCAGCCTCACTGAATCATATGCTCAATGGAACGGGCCTAGTCCGACCGATGAGTCGACCGTGATGCGTGCTGCAGGGCGAGAGGTAGCGGTCGTCGAGGGGGATCCGATGCTCGAGAAGCTGACCACAGCTGCGGACTGGCAGCGAGCGGAAAATTGGCTCAATTCACGGTTGGTTTCGCGCACCGCGCTGGGCTTCGACGTCCATCCATTTTCCGGTGAGGGCCCGATCATGATGGGCGGGATTTCCATCCCCCATGACCGCGGACTCGCCGGCCACAGCGATGCCGATGTGGTGCTGCATGCGATCACCGATGCCCTGCTCGGCGCTGCAGGCCTCGGCGACATAGGCAGCCATTTTCCTCCTAGCGATCCGCAGTGGAAGGGCGCGGACAGCAGCATCTTTCTCGCTCATGCTGCACAGCTCCTGCGTGATTCAGGCGGAACGATCGACTTCATTGACTGCACGGTGATCTGCGAAGCACCGAAGATCGGACCCCATCGTGACGTCATGCGGTCGCGAGTGGCGGAGATTTTGGCTATTCCGTTTGGAGCCGTCAGCATCAAGGCTACGACCACCGAGAGGCTCGGCTTCACAGGCCGCCGCGAAGGGATCGCTGCGCAGGCCGTAGCGAGCGTTCGGATGCCACCTTCCGACTGGCCGCGAGAAGGACTAGATTGATCCGATGGATCAGTTGCTCCCCGACGATCTGGTGGCCAAGGCGCGCGAAGTCATCGACTATAATCGGAAGGCAGGCCGGCGGATTGCCGTCGCCGAAAGCTGCACCGGCGGCCTGGTCAGCGCCGCGTTGACCGAGATCCCCGGCTCGTCCGAAGTATTCGAAGCGGGCTACGTCACCTATTCCAACGCCGCCAAGATATCCGAACTCAACGTCGCGCTTGACGTGGTGGAAACTTTCGGTGCGGTCAGCGTCGCCACCGCCTGGGCGATGGCACAAGGCGCCCTGGAAGCGTCCGGCGCCGATATTGCCGTCGCGATCACCGGCATTGCCGGTCCCGATGGCGGAACTGAGCAGAAGCCGGTCGGCACCGTGGTCTTTGCGCGCGCCGAGCGGCTACCCGGCCCCGACAAGATCGTCGCAGACCAAAAGCTGTTCGATGCCAACGAGGGCCGGTCGGGGATCCGCCGTCAGGCGGCGCTTTGCGCGCTGGAGCTGCTGCTTCCGTAAAGCTCTTCGGCGCGCTTCTCGAATGCGCCAGTCATTCGCCGCAGGGCGCGGTCGAACATCTGTCCGGCAAGGGTTTCGAAAATCCGCGATCTGAATGCGAAGTCGACCGAGAAATAGACATTCGTCCCGCCTTGCGGGGCAGGATCGAAACGCCACTCATTCTTCAGATATTTGAGCGGCCCCTCGATATAATCGACGCAGATATGGCCGGGCCGGTCCTTGGTCACCTTGCTAGTGAACCGCTCCTTGAATGCATTGAAGCCGACGATCAGGTCGGCAACCATTTCCGTCTCGCTATCGGATCGGATCCGGACGGCGCTGACCCACGGCAGAAACTCATGGTAGTCGCCCACATCGGCCACAAGATCGAACAGCTGGTCGGGCGAGTAGGGAAAATAACGCGTCTCACTGTGCCGGGGCATCAGGCGGTCGCGCCCCCTGCCCTCGCCAGCTGCGCATTGCGGGCATCCCGCATCTTCTGGAAGTCGTCACCGGCGTGATAGCTGGAGCGGGTCAGCGGCGAGGCGGCAACCAGCAGGAAGCCCTTGGCCCGGGCGATCGAAGCATAGGCCTTGAACGCATCGGGAGTGACGAATTCCTCCACCGTCGCATGCTTGGGTGTGGGCTGAAGATATTGGCCCATCGTCAGGAAATCGATTCCGGCGGACCGCATGTCGTCCATCACCTGGTGGACTTCCAGCCGCTGTTCGCCGAGCCCGACCATCAGCCCCGACTTGGTGAAGATCGACGGGTCGAGCTTCTTGACCTGCTCCAACAGCCGGAGCGACGCATAGTAGCGGGCTCCGGGGCGGATCGTCGGATAGAGCCTCGGGACGGTTTCGAGGTTGTGGTTGTAGACGTCGGGCCGGGCCGCGACGATCGCCTCGACCGCCGCCTCATGCTTGTTGCGAAAGTCGGGTGTCAGAATTTCGATGGTCGTGTCCGGGGTTTCGCGGCGAAGCGCCTCGATCACCTTGACGAACTGAGAGGCGCCGCCGTCCGGCAAATCGTCGCGGTCGACTGAGGTCACGACGATATGCTCCAGCCCAAGCTTGGCGGCGGCGATTGCGACATGCTCCGGCTCGAGCGGGTCGACCTTACGCGGCATGCCGGTCTTGACGTTGCAGAAGGCGCAAGCCCGGGTGCAGACGTCGCCGAGGATCATCACCGTTGCATGCTTCTTGGTCCAGCACTCGCCGATGTTCGGGCAGGCCGCCTCCTCGCAGACGGTCGCCAGATTCAGCTCGCGCATCAGCTTGCGCGTCTCGTTATAGCCTTCGCTGACCGGCGCCTTGACGCGGATCCAGTCTGGCTTGCGCTGACGGGGTGGAACGGGAAGCGGGGCGTTCATGCGAGGCCAGATAGCGATTTGGGTCCCGACTTGCCACCCCTCGCCTCGCCCACTAACCCGCGGACCCAAACTGGGGAGTGCGTATGAAGGGTTTTGGCAATTTGCTGGAAGGCTATCGGCGGTTCCGCAATAACCGGTTTCAGACCGCGCGCGACCGCTGGCAGGAGCTGGCTGAGGGCCAGGCGCCGCGGGCCGTGGTCATCGCCTGCAGCGACAGCCGGGCTGACCCTGCGACCATCTTCGATACCAATCCTGGAGAGATTTTCGTCGTCCGCAACGTCGCCAACCTTGTGCCTCCGTTCGAGACGGGTGGAGGACGGCACGGTGTGTCGGCCGCGCTCGAGTTCGCGGTCACCCAGCTAAACGTTCCCGAAATCGTCGTGATGGGCCATGAGAACTGCGGCGGCATCACTGCAGCGCTGACCGGCATGTTTCATGGGGCAGCAGCCGGCGAAGGTGGGTTCGTCCACAAATGGATGAGCCAGATTGAAGACCCCGCAGAGGCAATAGCCGCCGAACACGGGACGGGAGAGGAAGCGCAACGCAAGCTGGAGGAGGTCTCAATCCGCCAGAGCCTGGCCAATCTCAGGACCTTCCCCTTCGTTTCGACACGCGAAAAAAATGGCACCCTCAAGCTGTTGGGGTGCCATTTTTCCATTCGCGATGGCGAAT
>DASTVY010000111.1:0-3774 GCA_035758865.1 Sphingomicrobium sp.
ACGGACCCGCCACCTTACGCGACGGCTGTTAATGGCCCGTCAACAAAACGGAGGACGGTCAGTTGGCTTTGGGCCTACGCCACCATGTCTCGGGCAGATAGCCGTAAAGCGAGGTGGTTGCAGGCCGCCCGATCGTGTCCCAACGCGCCACCCATTGGGCTGGAAGATGAAACAGCGGAATGACGTAAAAGCCCGAGATCAGCACCCGGTCGAGGGCACGCACTGCGGCGACGAAATCCTCGCGGCTTTCCGCCTTGAGCAGCGCGGCGATCATCGCGTCGACGGCGGGACTTTTGATGCCCATATAATTGCGGGTGCCGGGCTGCGTGGCGGCCTCGGAGCCCCAATAGAACGCCTGTTCGTTGCCGGGCGAGAGCGATTGGTCCCAGCGGTTCTCGATCATGTCGAAGTCATAGGCGAGGCGCCGACCTTCGTACTGAACCGGGTCGACCACCCGCACGCGCGCCGTAATTCCCGCTCGCTTCAAGCTTTGCGAGAACAGCAGCGCGAGCCGCTCCTCGTCCCGCGCCGTCACCATGATCTCGAATGTGAACGGCCGGCCGCTTGCCCGCTCGACGAGTTGGGTCCCGCGCAGCTCGTAGCCTGCGGCCGCCAACAGGCCGAGCGCGCGCTTGAGCGTGCCGCGATCGCGCCCGGAGCCGTCGCTCACCGGGGGCGACCAGGTGCCGTCGAGCACGTCGGCGCGAACCGAGCTGGAGAAGGGCGCGAGCAGCGCCCGTTCTCTTTCATCGGCCGGACGGCCGCGAGACGACAACTCCGAGCCATCGAAATAGCCCGCGGTGCGCCGATAGAGGTCGAAAAAGTAGTTGTGGTTGATCCACTCGAAGTCGAACAGCAGCGAAATCGCCTCGCGCACCCGAATGTCGGAGAAGATCGGGCGCCGCGTATTGAACACGAAAAAAGTGCTGGTCTTGGGCATCCCGGACGGCAACGCTTCCTTGATCACGTGTCCGTCTCTTGCCGCGGGGAAATCGTACGCCACCTGCCAGCGTCCGGGGTCCTGTTCATTGCGTATGTCGTAGAGACCGCGCTTGAACGCCTCCAGATGCGAATTGGCCTCGCGGTAATAATCGAAGCGGATCTCATCGAAGTTCCAGAGGCCGCGGTTGATTGGAAGGTCGCGCCCCCAATAGTTTGGATCGCGCTTGAGGGTTACGCTCTTCCCCGGATCGACCTGGCTGACGACATAGGGACCGCTGCCAAGCGGCATCTGGAACGACGTCTCTTCGAATGTCTCGGGGTTGACCGCGTGCTTGGCGAGAACCGGCATCAGTCCAAGAATGAGCGGCAGCTCGCGATCATTGCTGCCGGAGAGATCGAACCGGACCGCGCGTTCTCCCACCACGGCGGCTTTCGCGACCTTGGCATAATAGGTGCGATGATTCGGCCGCCCTTTGTCACGCAGCAGTTGCCAGGAAAACAGGACGTCGTCTGCGGTGACCGGCTTGCCGTCGGAGAATCTTGCCGCAGGGTCGAGATGAAATGTGACATAGCTGCGTTGAGCATCGGTTTCGACTTTGCGGGCCAGCAAGCCATAGAGAGTAAACGGCTCGTCGTAGCCGCGGGCCATGAGGCTCTCGACCACGTAGCCGCGGATCGATTGCGGAGCGATCCCTCTCACGATGAAAGGATTGAGGCTGTCGAAGGTCCCGAGTACGCCCTGCACCAGGCGCCCGCCCTTCGGTGCCGCCGGATCAGCGTAGGACAGCCGGGAGAAGTCCTCGGGCAGCGCTGGTTCGCCGTGCATCGCAAGCGCGTGCCGTGCTTCGGACGCCTGCGCCGAGCCCGCGAGATTACAGCCGTTCCAAAACAACAGGCTCGAAAGCAGAAGCGGCCACGCCGCGGAGCCGCTTTGCACCAGGCGACGGATGCGCTCGCGAACACGGTCTTGAGTGGAAACAGGCGTCGCCACGGCCGCAGCGGGGCGTGACGCCTTGCATTCAGGACAATTATTTCGACAGGATAGGACCAAGCTGGGGCCGTGTGTGCCGTGCGGGCGAAGGGCGGGCCGCGGCCGCTTATTGCCGCAATTTCCTATTACAACACGGCGGGGTTATGGCTTGATTGGCTGAAATGGGCGATCGGGCGGACGCTGGCGTCACGCTCCTGCCGCATTTGGTGCCGACACCACCCTCGGAGTATGGGGCAACCGTTCCGGCGCGGGGCGCTAGCAGAGCGGTAAGCAAGAGGATCTTTAGATGGATCATCGGTTGGTTTCTGCGCCGGCCCGGCCGGCCGCACGCGCGTTCGCCATTGCCATGGCGACGACCATGCTCACCGCATTGATCGGATCTGGCGCCCTGGCTCAGGCGCCGCCCGCCCCTCCGGCACCAGCCGCTCCCAAAGCAGCTCCAAAAGCGGCCCCCAAGGCTGCACCCGCGCCGAAGCCGGCAGAGGCTCCGGCACCGCAAGGGCAACCGCAGGCACAGGCCGGCGATCAGCCTCAGCTCATCTTTTCCCCCTGGACCAAGTTCTGCCTGAAGGGCCAGGAGGCGAACGCCAAGCAGGTCTGTTTCACCGGCAAGGACGGACGGGTCGAATCGGGCATGCCGGTGGTGGCGGCCGTACTGATCGAGCCGGAAAACGAGCCGAAAAAGGTGCTCCGCGTTACCTTACCGCTTGGAATGTCGATCCAGCCCGGCACCCGTGTGATTGTCGACAACGGTCAGCCCATGACCGGCCCGTATGTCATCTGCTTCAACAACGGCTGCATGGCCGATTACGAAGCGAGCGGCGAACTGATCGGCAAGCTGAAGAAAGGGCAGGGCCTCGTCATCCAAGGCATCAACGGCGCTGGACAGCCCATCAGCCTGGTGGTTCCACTCACGGATTTCGCCAAGGCCTATGACGGCCCGCCGACTGATCCCAAGAAGTTCGAGGAGCAGCAGAAGCAGTTGCAGGACGAGCTCCAGAAGCGAGCCGAGGAGGCTCGCAAGAAGCTCGAGGGCCAGCAGGCCGCTCCGACGCGAGAACGGATCGCGTTCGTTAGACTGATATCTTCGCTGTCAAGGCTCTTGCGCCCAAGTGGCCTCCGGTCGCGTGGGCGGCCGGTCCCGCTGCGGAGCGCGCTGATCGTTCGCACTCCCGCAGCGATGCAATCGAAACAGAGTTTCGCGGAGCTCGGGTGCTGCTCACGTGGGGCTTTGGCCGTGCGCTGAATCGGCGCCATCAGTGGACACTGACGAGCAAATTGTCGGCGGTCATCGACCCCCGCCGTGGAAGGGGCCTGTATCGGCGCAGACAACTCCGCTCCGGGATCATAGGTTAGGATTATGATGATAGGACGCGCCTTGGGCGCGCCTCTTTTGGTTTTGAATGTTGGAATTATCGCGCTTCGCCTTGGTGCTCTCGCAACGCGCAATGGGCAGCTAAATGACGCACAGAGGACTATTTGCAACGCCTTTGCTCCACCGGCTGCTCGTTGTGATGACCATGACGGGGGCCGCCGGGGTCGCATCCACTCCGTATGCTCTGGCGCAACAGCCCGCACCCAAAGCGCAGCCCAAGGCGCAACCCAAGGCCCAGCCCAAAGTCCAGGAGACGCCGAGCCCTGCTCCAGCCGAGCAGCGCGAGCAGCCACAGCTCCTGTACGCTCCATGGACCAAGGTCTGCCAGACGAGCCCGGAGCCTAATCCCAAGCATGTCTGCTTCACCGGCAACGGCGGCCGCCTGGAGTCCGGCGAGCCGGTCGTCGGAGCGGTGGTGATTGCGCCGGAAGGACAGGAGAAAAAGGTTCTACGTGTCACGGTGCCG
>DASTVY010000140.1:0-6430 GCA_035758865.1 Sphingomicrobium sp.
TCCGGCGGCGGAGGCGGCGGGGGAGGCGGCGGCGGTGGCGGCGGGCAAGCGTCCGTCGCCAGGATTACCGAACCGTCCGGGCACGTCTGCGTCGCCGGAGGCGGCGGAGGCGGCGGGGGCGGCGGAGGCGGCGGCGGAGGCGGCGGCGGAGCGAAGTTGTAGATCAGGCTCGCCAGAAGCGAGTGTGACCGCCACTTGCCCTGCAGGCGTCCGTCCGTGTCGTCGTCTTCAAACTTGAACTTGGTCGTGTTGAAGAAGCGATACTTGAGGCCCAGCTCCATGTTCGTGCTGACAGCCTTGCGGACACCCGCAATGATCTGCCAGGCGAAGGCACCGTCGTTTTCGCTGATGTCCGGATCGGCGTCGTCGATATTGTACTTGACGCTGGCCAGACCGACGCCACCACCGATGTAGCCGTTCCAGTCGCCGTCTTCACCGAAGTCGAGCAAGCCGTTCAACATCGCCGACAGGACGCGAGCGTCGCCATCGATCTCGGCCGTGAAGTCCTCGTCGCCGTTGAAAGCGCCAAGAACGGTGAACTGATCAAGGCTTGCGCTCTTGTAGCCAAGTTCCGCTTCAACGCGGAAGCCGCCGAAATCGTAACCGCCGATCAGGTCAACATCGATACCCACATTGTGGTCGATCTGAAGTGCATCGTCGACGTCAAGATTGTCCGACCTGAAGTCGATATCTGCGTCTTCGACGATCATCGCGCCGCCTTCGACACCTACATACCAGGCATTGTCGACCGCGAGAGCCGGCGTTGCCAGAGTGGTCGAAGCGAGCGCAGCCAGAATGGCCAGCTTCCGCATAGAAATATCCCCTTTCACATGCATTCCGTATCAGAATTGCTCGAACACCTTATGAGAGGGTCGGTTGCCGTGCAAGATTACAATTCTTCGGTCTGTTGCTGAAATGCCGCAGTTGGCGGCTTACCGGCATAAAATCGCGAAAAATAGCCCGTTCCGCTCGCGCCGGCGGCCCGTCATAGATTCCCGTGAGCTGAGGCTGGGCTGCCAGTGCCGAGGCAAGCGCGGCCTGCAATGCTCCTCCCGCGCTCATCGGCGGCTCCACAATGAAAATCGCAACCGGGCATCGCCCAGCCAGCGCCGCACCAACCCCCGGCCCGACAGCACGAGTGTATCGCCTTCGCGCCGCACCATGATGTCCGGGAACTGCGCCCAAGCCGCCTCGACAGCATCCCGGGTTCGCTCAGCGACCGCCTGGGCGCGCTTCTCCACCTCATCTCGCAGATCATCGAACAGGGCCATCACCGCACCTCCTCGCAGCGAAGCAGGATCCGGTCCGGCAGCGTCGGATCGTCCATCCGCTGCCTCACCAGCATCTTCCGATTTCCCCAGATGACCCGCTGCCCGATCGATATTCCGTCGCGAGATCGTATCGTCACCCGGAAGCGGGGCATGGCGGACAACGCCATGGCCTCCGCCTCCGGCCCGGCCCCTTCGGCAACGATCGCCGCCAGGCACCGCGCGACCGGCTCCCATTCCGGCTGCTGCAGGCCGCTAGGGCTGCGCAGCTCTGCCGGCCGTTCGATCGCGATCCGCTCCTTGAGCGTCCCCGCAAATTCGCTCATGCCAGCCGCATCCGGCGATAGGGCCGCCATAATGCGCTGACCGCAGCCGGCGGTTCGCCGCCGCTTCCATCGCGCGTTGCAAACAAGTGCGCGACCAGCCGCAAAATGCCGTGGCGCAGCGGCTCGGGAACGCCGTTCGGTTCCACCGCCAGTCCGGCCTGCCCGCGAACCCGCAGCCTTTTCCCGTCGCCGCTCGCCACTCTGACCCAGCCGTCGCCGCGACTATCGATGTCAAGGTCATACTCGCTTGCCGCCAGCACCATCGTGCTACCGTCCGTCCCGACCAGCGCCACTTCCTCGACGGCCCGCACCGGGGTCAGCCCCAGCCGCTGCCATTGCCCGCCCGGAGGCAGCATTTCCTCGAACGGCCGCGCCACCAGCACCTGCCCGGTGAAACTCTCGCACAGCGCACTTGCCGTCCTCACCAGCCCGGCCAGAAGGGCTTCCTCCTCGCCAGTCTCGACCCGCGCATAGGCTTGCGCCTCGGTCATGCTGACCGCGGCTTCCGCGATATTGGTCGCAATCATCAGCGCTTCTCCACCCGAAGCATGATCGACCGGCTGTCCTCGCGCCCTTCCGCGGTCACGACGAGGTTGGTCAGGCGGTAGATCCGGCCGGCGATCCCGCCGCCGACCTGGACGGTCGACGTCAGCAGGTCGAATCTGCTCGACACGATCGACAGGCCGCCCGGTTCTGCCGGCACAACCGTCCAGCTGCTTTCCGTCAGCACGTCGCCGGTCAGGTAATCGGCGCCCCAGTCGACGCTGTAATCCAGCGTCGCTGCCGGGTCTTTCAGCAGAAGCGTCATAGCTCTTCCTTGAAATGTTCGGGCGGCCCGCTGATAGGGAGCTCGCCGTGAAGAATGTCGACCATGAAACCGTCGAGGGCTTTGGCCGTGAGTGGCAGTCGTTCGACCAATCCGCCCTCAGCGACGACGATGCTCGCAGCATGTTCGGCGACTATTTTTCGATGTTCGATTTCACCGATCTCGGCGAAGGCTTCGATCTTGGTTGCGGCTCGGGCCGCTGGGCAAAGTTGGTGGCGCCACGTTGCCGTACGCTCCATTGCATCGATCCGTCCGATGCCATCGAGGTTGCTCGGCGCAACCTTTCCGACTGTCCCAACGTCACCTTTCACCGCGCGTCGGCCGACGAGATTCCGCTCGCCGATGACAGCCAGGACTTCGGCTACAGCCTCGGCGTCCTCCATCACATTCCGGATCCGGAGGAAGCGCTTCGAAACGCGGTTGCCAAGCTAAGACACGGCGGGCAGTTTCTCCTCTACATCTACTATCGCTTCGACAATCGCCCGCTCTGGTTTCGCATGTTGTGGCGCGGATCGGACGTGGGACGAAGGGTCGTTTCCAAACTTCCCTTTTTCGCTCGGAAGGGAATCGCCGGATTGATCGCCGCGACTATCTATTGGCCGCTCGCCCGGCTCGCTGGGCTCGTCGAAATGACCGGGCGAAACCCCTCGTCCCTCCCGCTCAATTGGTACCGCAACCTCAGCTTCTATACGATGCGCACCGACGCCCTCGACCGGTTCGGAACCAAGCTGGAGCACCGCTTCACCAGGCCTGAGATCCAGATAATGATGGAGCGCTGCGGTCTCGAGAACGTCCGCTTTTCCGACCGGGCTCCCTTTTGGGTCGCGTTGGGAACGCGCCGCTAATCCTCCTGTCATCGCGGCTCGGGGACGAGCTTGGCGTCCGAAAGCGCTACCGACGTACGTTTCGGAGGTGGCTTTTTGGCGGTGCTTGCGCCGCTCCCGGCCTGGGCAAGGCTGGCTTCGGAAAGCGCATATTGTGCAATGATCATATAACCTCTGCGAACCTTTTCGGCCTGTTTGAACAAATTCTGGTCTGGGCTATTTCCGTGCCGTGCGAGGGCCCATTCTCATCGTTGCGGCGGCTTTGGTTGTCCGCCTGCTTTGCCTGGCCCTGTTCGATCCCGCGGCGTCCCTCGAAACGGGCGACAGCCTTTCCTTCCTGGCGGGTTCAGCGATCCAGGCGCCGGGCTATCCGGCATTCCTTGCCGTCGCGCCCTTCCCGCTCGCCATCCAGACCGTTGCTACCATTCTCGTCGCGCTGCTGGCTTACTATCGGCTTCCCCGGGCCGGGCTACTTGCCGCGCTGCTGGTTGCGACCTCTCCATTTTTCATCGTCTTCGAATGGCGAATCCTGTCGGACAGCCTCAGCTGGCAGCTGATCTTCGCTGCGTTCCTGTTGATCGCCTTCCCGCGGTCAAAATGGGAAGTCCCGCTTGCCGGGATCATGCTCGGCTCCGCCGCGCTCGTCCGCGACACCTACCAATGGCTCCCACTGTTCGCTCTGCTCTTCGCCGCCGGCATGCGGAAGCGGATGGCTGCCGCTACAGCCATCGCCTATCTCCTCATCCTGCCCTGGCAGGTCAGCCAGGACCGTGTCTCAATTTCCGAAGGCCGGATGGGCTATAACCTCTGGGTCGGGACCTGGGAGCGAAGCTCGGAGTGGATGGCCAAAGGCCTCGATAGTGCAGACTACCCCCAAAATGCCTTCACCAGCGCCGGACAAAGGCGCCACCTGCTCGAACTCCCCTTGCTGACAGCCGAAAGCGACCGGCGATTCACGACAGCCGCGATCGATCGCATGGCTGCCGATCCCGTCGGCACGCTTTCGACCTGGACCGTCCGCTATCCCAGGCTTTGGATAGGCACCCGATCGGACCAGATTGCATGGCGCATCCACTCCGGACCGCTCTGGTTCGGGGCCAAGGCCGGCCTATGGCTGCTCAACGTCCTGCTATTGACAGTCGGGGCTGCCGGCATGCTGTTGTGTGGGCGGCGATATCCGCTGCTCCTGGCCCCCATTTTTTACGTCGCGCTCGTCTATGTTCCGTTCCACAACAGCGAGACCCGCTACAGCCTCGGCGCGCTTCCATTCCTAATGATCTTCGCTGCGGAAGCCTTGCGGCTAGGTGCCAATCAGGCCGTGCCCCGCCGCGCCATGCAAATCGTCAATCAACGCCTTAACGCGTTCCGCCAGCTGCGTCAGGGTGACTGATGAAGTGTCGAAGGTGGATCGCGTCGCGTTGCCGGTCGCGGTCGCCCAGCCGGTCTTGCGGGGACCGGCCACCTGCACTCCGTTGACCTTGTAGACCTTGGTGTTGCTGGCCGTGTCGAAACCGCCCGGGCCGACGCTGCACTGTTCGAGGCCCGCGATATCGAAGCGGATTTTCTGCTGGCCTCTCAGCAGCATCCCGTTGATTCCCGAATAGGACACCCAGATCTCGCCGGACGAAGTTCCGGAAGGCCAGCTGTAACCCTTGATGACGCTGGCGACATTGCTGTTGTGGAGCCGAAGCTCGCTGTCCGCAGCAACGCCCGTCTGCGGGCCGATGTGGTTGGTTCGCTTGGTGATTGCCGTACGGCAAGACAAAGGCTGCTCCGGCCCATTGAATGGCGGAACGGCTGCCACACGGGCACAGAGGGCCGCACTTCCGGAGCGCTCTTGCGCCCGAACCATGCAAACATCCGACACTCCTTGGGTTTCGTCATCCCGGCCTTGAGCTGGGATCCATCTTCAATCTCTTGCTTGGTTGTATGGCGTCCTGGACCTAACCCACGCCCATCAGCTGCGGCACCACTCCATGCCACCACTCGCTATTCCACAGCGCGTGCACGGCGATTGCGCACGGCAGATATGCCGCGATCCAGATCCAGTAAGCACGATGCACCCGGCCGTTCCGGACCACGTCCCACACGAACATCGGCGAGAGAGCCGCAAACGTATAGAGATCGACCGACAACGGACTGGCCGGCATGGTATGCGGCAGCCACGGGATCCGGTCGATGCCGGCCGGCAAGGGTATCACCGTCGCCAGGATCATCATCCTCTTGTGAAGCCCTGCCTCCCTGCCCCGCGCCTTCAATCCGATCGCCATGAACAGCGGGAAGAGGAACCCGATCCTCAGCTGCAGCAGCGTGATATTGTCCCAGAACTGCAAGCCCTGCTGCGTGCTCGCCTTTGCTTCCGGGGTCACCGCGGCCTGGGCCGCGTTCCACAGCAGGTGATACATGGTCGGCACCAGCACGAACCCCACGATCACCACCAGCACTGCAAGCAGCATTCCGGCAACGCCCAGCTGCATGTGCAGGGCCCTCCGTCCCGTCGCCATCAGCCAGGTTTGCGTTAACAACAGCAGCAGGAACGTGCCCATCACCACGGCGTGCATGTGCAGCACCAGCGGGAAGGGCGGCCGCTGCCCGGTCCGGACCATTTCGACCTTCATCAGCGAATCCGGGATGAACCCGGCCAGGACGATGGCGATGAACCAGGCCGCCATGAACACGAAGATCCAGCGATCGATGGCGTGAGCCCGCGGCGTTCCGGACAGCCGATCCGGCCACCGCTCTTCGAATCCCAACGCTCCGGTTACAGTCGCCATGGCAATGCCCCTGCTCTTCGACCGCTTGGCGAAGCTCTACCATCGATCGAGTGTCCGGTGAACGCCAATTAAACGTCAGAGCATCCTCACCCTCGGCACCCCGCTCCTCGTCTCGCTCAATTCCGTCAGCGCCCAGATGCACGCGTCGGCCCGGTCCGGCGACCGGCTCGGCCCGTCATAGGCTCCGCCGACCTGCAGCCCCGAAAGCTCGGCCTCCAACTCGGGAAATGTCCCCGCCAGAAATGCCTGCCCGCGCTCGAACCGGATCGCGACCGGCTCGGCCCTCGCCACCTTTCCCCGCGAGGCATGGACCAGCTTCACGCGCAGGTCCGGGTCGGCGGCCTTGAGCACGCTTTTCACCATGGCCCCGCCCTGGTTGGCCTCGGCGATCACATGGCTCGCATCCCATTCG
>DASTVY010000200.1:0-5679 GCA_035758865.1 Sphingomicrobium sp.
GCGCGACATATCGTCGGAGACGAGCCGTTCGCGGTGCTGCTCCCCGACGACCTGATGATCGGCAAGCCCGGCGCGCTCAAGCAGATGATGGACGCCTATGAGGAATTGGGCGGCAACATCATCTGTGCGCAGGAGGTGCCCGCCGACAGGACCGGCAGCTACGGCATCGTGACTCCTGGCGCGACGAAGGGCGCAGCCACCGAAGTGAAGGGCCTGGTTGAAAAGCCCAGCCCCGAGGATGCGCCCTCACGTCTGGGGGTTGTCGGACGCTACATCCTGCAGCCGGAGGTCATGGAGATCCTCGGCAAGGGTGAGAAGGGCGCGGGGGGAGAGATACAGCTGACCGACGGCATGGCCCGGCTGATCGGAACTCAGCCGTTCCATGCCTTGGCCGTGGACGCGGTTCGCCATGATTGCGGCGACCGAGCGGGCTTTGTGTTGGCGAACCTGGCGGTCGCGATGGATCGCGACGATCTGCGCCCAAGAATCGAGAATTATCTGGCCGGGCTCAGGCGCGGCTGACCAATTGCTGCAGTCGCAGGCGTTCCGCCTCGCTCTGCTGGAGCGCTTCCCGCATCTCACCCAGTTCGATCGCTCGCGTGATCACGCGGGCGTCGAGCGTTGCGTTGTCGGCGCGTAGTTCCTTCACCGACCGGGCGCGATTGATGCGACGGGCGATGCGCGCCATCAGCACTTCGAAATGGAATGGCTTGGCGACGACATCATCGGCCCCGGCCGCGAAACCATCGACCGCCCCTGAGCTGTCGGACCGTCCGGTGATGAGGATAATCGGAGTGTCCTTCAGCGCCGTGTCGTCACGGATAAGGCGGGTCAGTTCGACGCCGCTCAGCTGGTCCATGCGCAATTCGGCAAGCACCAGGTCGACCGGCAAGCGCAGCAGCTCGGCCGTCGCATTGCTGGCATCGTCGCAAGCGATGATCCGATAGCCGGCTTCGCCCAGCCGCTTCGCCAGCACTTGCAGCGCGCTTCGGTTGGGCTCGACGATTAGCAGTCGCGCCGGGCCATCGACGTGGTTAGACAGCGGGACAGGATCGATCTGCATGGGAACGTCATAGCGAAAAATGGTTAACGGCCTCTTAGGGAAGGCTTACGGTTCCAGCTCGACGTCCCAATAGAGATAGTCGCGCCAGCTTTGATGCAGGTAATTGGGCGGAAAGCTCTTGCCATGATCCTGCAGCTGCCAGCTGGTCGGCCGGATCGGCTCCAGCTCGATGTGCATTCCGGCCTGGCGCGGGGTCCGCCCACCCTTTCTGAGATTGCAGGGAGCGCAGGCTGTCGCGACATTTTCCCAGTGAGTGCGCCCGCCCTGTGAGCGCGGCACGACATGGTCGAAGGTCAGCTCCTTGTGGGACCCGCAATAAACGCATCGGAATCGATCGCGAAGGAACAGGTTGAACCGGGTGAAGGCAGGATATTCGTTGGGCCGGACATATTGGCGGAGCGCAATGACCGATGGCAGCTTCAGCGAGGCAGACGGACTGTGTACCTCCCGGTCGTAATGGGCGACCACATCCACTCTTTCGAGGAACATCGCCTTGATCGCGGTCTGCCACGGCCACAGCGACAGCGGGTAATAGCTCAAGGGAGTATAGTCGGCGTTCAGGACCAGGGCAGGGCAGCTGTCCGGATGTCGAATTAGGTCGGAATGGTACACGGCGCAAAATTCTCCAGCGTTCGTCCAGCCTACGAACGCCGCGCCTCCGGCCCAGTCGCACTATCCCGCGGCTTGCCAGGCCTGACGGAACCTTGGCGGGAGACCGGCGGCCAAAGGCCCGTCTTTCCGTCTGCGACCCCGGATGCCAACCCGGGGTGACGATGGCATGACACCACAACTGGCGAATCACCGTCAAGAGTCGCCGCTGTCGCCTTTACCATGGAGTGAGTCCTGAAGGTCACACGTTTCGCACCATCCCCCTCGGGACGGCTTCACCTTGGCCATGCCTATTCGGCGGCTCTGGGCCATGCATTGGCCCGGGACAGCGGCGGAAAGTTCCTGCTGAGGATCGAAGACCTGGATCCCGGCCGCTGCCGTCCGGAGTTTGTCGACGGGATCTTCGAGGACCTTCACTGGCTCGGCCTCCATCACGATGGGAAGGCGATCGTCCAGTCGGATCGTACCGCTGCCTATGCCGAGGCGCTGGACGCGTTGAAGTCGCTCGGCCTGGTCTATGCCTGCTTCTGCACCAGGGCCGAAATAGCCCAGTCGCTGACCGCGCCGCACGGCGATGCGGGTAGCCAATATCCGGGCACCTGCCGGCCCCTTCCCGGAGATCCGGAGCGGCGGACGAATACGCCGCATTGCTGGCGGCTCGATTCCGAAAAGGCCCTCGCAATCGCCGGGATGCCCGGTTGGACCGAACATGATGGAAATCGCCACCAGAGCGGGCGCTCAGATTTCGGCGACGCGGTACTCGCCCGCAAGGATGCGCCCTCCTCCTACCATCTGTCCTGCGTGGTGGATGACGCCGCTTGCGGCGTGAACATGGTGGTGCGCGGCAAGGATCTGCGCCCCTCGACCCCGACCCAGCGACTGCTTCAGATACTGCTCGGCCTGCCGGAGCCTGCCTATCTCCACCACCCCCTGGTCACCCACGATGACGGTCGGCGGCTGGCCAAGCGCGACCTGGCGCCCACGCTTCGGGCACTGCGCGAATCCGGCGTGGACGGTCCGACCCTTGCGCGCGAAATGCTGGCCGGCCGGCTGCCCCTAGGATTTCGCCTGTCCGAGGCCTAGATAGCGGCTCCATGAACAGCTTCCTTTTGATCCTGCTGCTGATCGCCATGGCGGCGGTCGCCTATGTCCTGGTCCGCGGCGTGATCACCATGGCGCAGGGCAAGGACGCATCGGGCGAGATCCAGCAGGGCTATATGCAGAAGCGGGTGCTCTATCAGGGCATTGCGATCGTCATCGTCGTTCTGATCCTGGTGCTCGCCGGCGGCGGGCGGAGCTAAGTCACTGGTCAAGCTCAACAAAATCTACACGCGCACCGGCGACGGCGGCTCGGCCGGCCTGGTCGACGGCAGCCGAGTCTCCAAATCGTCGGCCCGGATGGCCGCGATCGGCGAGGTCGATGAGGCCAACAGCGCGATCGGAGTGGCGATCGCAGCCCTCCCCCAGGGGGAGCTGGCCGACCGCCTTCGCGCCATCCAGAACGAGATGTTCGACCTTGGCGCCGACCTCGCGACGCCCTTCGGCACTGAGTTCGAGGAGCACGCGCTTCGCATCCTTGCCCGGCAGGTCGAGCGGCTGGAGGAAGAAATCGACTCCATGAACGCGTCGCTGGAGCCGCTTCGAAGCTTCATCCTGCCGGGGGGATCGACGGCCGTGTCGCTCCTCCACCTCGCCCGCGGAGTCGTCCGCCGGGCCGAGCGCGCCGCCGTGGCCCTGCACGAGCTGACTCCGATCAACGCCCATGCGCTGGCATATTTGAACCGGCTGTCCGACCATCTGTTCGTCGCCGCGCGCCACCTGGCCGCCGAAGAAGGCGGCGATGTGCTCTGGAAACCGGGGGCGACGCGCGCCTCCTAATTGAAACAGTTTCCGGCCAAAACGGTTATCTTTCCCAAGGGGTGGACGAATGGCCCGATCCGACGACGAACATGGCAGCAAGCTGGTCGAGCGCCTGGCAGCCACCAGGGCGTTGACGCTCGCCCTTGCCGAGCCGCTGTCGGACGCGGACTCGACGATCCAGCCGCACCCGGACGCTTCCCCCGCCAAATGGCACTTGGCGCATACCAGCTGGTTCTTCGAAACCTTCATCCTGCGCGATCATGTCCCCGGCTATCGCCTTCATGACGATCGCTGGCCGTTTCTCTTCAACAGCTATTACGAAGGCGAAGGGGAGCGCCACGCCCGCCCGCGGCGCGGGATGCTTAGCCGGCCGAGCCTGGACGAGGTGCGCGCCTGGCGAATCTCGGTCGACGAGGCGCTCCAGCAAGCGCTCCCTAACCTCTCACCAGAGGTGCGTCAGCTGGTCGAACTTGGCATCAATCATGAGCAGCAGCATCAGGAGCTGTTCCTGACCGACATCCTGGCGACGTTCGCCGAAAATCCGCTTGAGCCTGCCTTTGGAGCGCTGGATCAGGCCGCATGCTATGCGACCGAACCTTTGGGCTGGATCGACGGACGGCAAGGCGAGGTCGAGATCGGTGCGCCTGCCAAGACTTTCGCCTTCGATTGCGAGAGTCCCCGCCACAAGGCGCTGCTACACCCCCACCGGATCGCCAATCGCTGCGTCACCAACGGCGAATGGCAGCAGTTTATCGATGACGGCGGCTATCGGACACCGACGCTATGGCTCAGCGACGGCTGGGACTGGATCCGCCGGGAGCAGGTCGAGCGGCCGCTTTACTGGCACGATGACGGAAGCGCCTTCACGCTCGCCGGCCGCCGCGAAATCGACCGAGCGGCCCCGGTCGCGCACATCAGCTATTATGAAGCCGATGCCTTTGCCCGCTGGGCTGGCGCCCGCCTTCCGACCGAATTCGAGTGGGAAGCTGCCTTCGCGTCGGCAGATCCGATGATCGGCCACCAGCTCGACCAGGCCGGTCCCGTCCTGCCGCGCCCTGGGGGCGGCCCGTTCGGAGACGTGTGGCAATGGACTGCGTCCGCCTATCTACCCTACCCCGGCTTCAGGCCCGAGGCCGGCACCGTCGGCGAATATAATGGCAAGTTCATGAGTGGGCAGATGGTGCTGAAGGGCGCGAGCTGCGCCACCCCGCGAGGCCATAGTCGGCCAGGCTATCGCAATTTCTTCACGCCGGCGGCGCGCTGGCAATTCACGGGAGTGCGCCTTGCTCAAGACGCTTGAAAAGGTCGACCCGGCGTTCCGCGCCGACGTCATGAATGGCCTTGCCGAACCGATCCCGGCAATTCCGGCTCGCTGGTTCTACGATCGGCGCGGGTCGGAGCTGTTCGACGAGATCACTCGCCTTCCCGCTTATTATCCGACCCGCATCGAAACGGCGTTGCTCGAGGAGAAGATGCCGGAGATCGCCCGACTGGTGGCGCCGGCCTGCGCGGTCGTTGAATTTGGAGCGGGAAGCGCGACCAAGACCCCGATCCTGCTTCGTGCAGTCCATCCGAAAGCCTATGTGCCGATCGACATCAGCGGCGATTATCTTCGCGAAAGCGCGGAAGTAGTCGACGGCGACTTCTCCGGCATTGCGGTCCATCCGGTCGAAGCCGACTTCACCAAGGAACTTCGGCTGCCGGCGGAAATCGATGGCTTGCCGCGGCTCGGATTCTTCCCCGGCTCGACGATCGGCAACTTCGTTCCGCAAAGTGCCACCGACTTGTTGCGACATTTTCGGCAGATCCTCGGGACCGGCTCAAAATTGCTGATCGGAATGGACCGGGTAAAGGGAATTGAACGGCTGATCGCGGCCTACGACGATCCCGAAGGAGTTACCGCGGAATTCAACCTGAATTTGCTGCGCAGGATCAATCGTGAGCTGGACGCGAACATTCCGATCGACGCCTTCCGCCACCAGGCGCGGTGGAACGACATGCAGGGAAGGATCGAAATGCACCTGGTCGCCGCTCGCGACGTGGAGTTCGAAATCGAGGACAAGAGCTTCAGCTTCCGGAGCGGTCAGTCGATCCACACTGAAAACAGCCACAAATATGGCCCGCGCGGGGCTCGTTTGCTCTTGCTC
>DASTVY010000277.1:0-7756 GCA_035758865.1 Sphingomicrobium sp.
AGGGGATCAGCTGGCCGCTGGGCGGCGACAGCGGCCGCGTAAGGTCCGAAACCGACCTGACGCCCTGGCGCGCGATCAGGGGCGCGAGCGGGCGGATTGCACCCAACGGGTTCCCAAGGTCGAACAGGTTCGAAGCGGTTCCGGCGGTGACAAAAACCGACCAATTGTGACGAAGCGTTAACCTCCATCATTTAACGCTGAATCCATGCAGGCTGCAGCAAACCGCTCGGCCGCGCCTTCGGGCGTGCGCTCTGCGGTCCAGAATGAGGACTTCGCGATCCGCGCACGCGCGGACGACGGCGCGCTGCTCGATGCCTTGCCGATAGCTGCCGGCGTTTTCGGGCTGAAGCAGGGCAAGCTGTGGGTTCATTCGCTCAATCGCAAATTCTTCGACCTGGCCGGTTGCAACGGTGAAGGCGAAAGCTTTTTCGAATATTTCGAGCGCTATTCGGCAAGTGAAGCCGGCGATTTCGTCCGGACATATCTAAGCGATCCTGCGAAGTCGCCGGACGAGATCGACCATGTCGACGGCGAGGGGCCGCAAAAGCGCTTCCTCAAGCTGAAGCTGGCGCCGCTGGTCGCCGATTCCGAAGGCGAGCCGCGCTGCCTGCTGAGCGTGGTCGACCGGACGATCGAGATCCAGGCGGAGAACAACCTTCGCGCCGAGATGCTGCGCGACAGCCTTACCGGCCTTCCCAACCGGCTGAGCTTCACCGAAACGATCGAGAATTGTGGCGGATCGGCCAAGCGCGACTGCGAATATGCGGTGCTGGTGGTCGACATGCTGCGGTTCAGCCGGATCAACGAGTCGATGGGCAGCCTGGCAGGCGACGAGCTTTTGATCACCTTCGCTCGCCGGTTGATCTCGGCGCTACGCGGCGGCGATGTCCTGGCGCGGACCGGCGGCAACGAATTCGGAATTCTGGTCGGATTGAAGCGCGGCGTGACCGATGCGCTGGCTGCGGCGGACCGTATCCAGCAGGTGATGTCGACCCCGTTCAAATTGAGCGAGCTGGAGATCAGGGTTGAATGCGCGATCGGCGTCGCTCTGATGCACGTCAAGGACGATGCCGAGGAGCTCTTCCGCAACGCTCAGTTCGCGGTCAAGCAGGCCAAGGCGGCCGGCAAGCCCCAAGTCTATGAGCCCAAGGAAGCAAGCGCCGCCCGCCGCCGCTTTTCGATCGAGACCGAACTTCGCCGAGCATTGGACCGGGATCAGCTGAAGCTGTTCTACCAGCCGCTGATCAACCTGAAGTCGGGCGAGGTCGCCGGGTTCGAGGCGCTGGCCCGCTGGAAGCATGATGATCGCGGCGAGATCAGCCCGTCCGAGTTCATCCCAGTGGCGGAGGAAAGCGGCCTCATCCTGCAGCTCGGCCGCTGGGCGATGGACAAGGCTGCGACCACCCTCGCCGATTGGGACAAGGAAACCGGTGACAAGCTGCCGCTGTACGTGGCGGTCAATTTGAGCGCGATCCAGGTTGCGCGTGACGATATCGCCGGGGTGGTGTCGAGCGCCTTGAGGTCGAGCGGCCTAACCGGCGACCGGCTGACCCTGGAGCTGACCGAAAGCTCGATCGTCCAGGACCCGGGCCGCGCGACCCGCGTGTTCGAGGCGCTGAAGGCGCTCGACGCGACGGTCGCCATGGACGATTTCGGGACCGGCTATTCCAGCCTTGCCTATCTTCAGCGCCTGCCGATCGACGTGCTCAAGATCGACAAGAGCTTCGTCAGCGGGATGATGCGCGACCCCGACGCGGTGGCGATCGTCCGCGCCGTGCTGAGCCTGGCCGACGCGCTTGGCATGTCGACCACTGCGGAAGGGATTGAGACGGTCGAGCTTGCCACGACGCTGGCGACTCTGGGCTGCGCTTCGGGCCAGGGCTATTACTTTGCCAAGCCGCTCGAAGCGAAGGAGGCGCTGGCCTATTGGAAGTCCCGCCGGCGCGGTTAGGCGCAATTGTTTAGTTTTTGATTTATGTTAGCTTTATCTCCTACGTCATTGACGGGGGCGGGAAATGCGCGAGCCGGGACACATTAAGCGAAAGCCGCGCGTCGATACGCGGATCGAAACTTTCCTGACCGACAGCGACGGGAACCGTATCCCGGTTGTCGTAATCGACATCAGTCAGGACGGCTGCCGGATGGAAACGTCGGCGATGCTTCGGATCAGTGAAAAAGTTCAGCTCGAAGTTCCGAAATACGGTACCTTCGCCGCCCAGATCCGCTGGGCGTTGGGCAATGAGGCCGGAGCCGTGTTCCTGGAGCCCGTGTTCGTCGATTAACGAAGGGCGTCTCTCACCAGCTGCTCGAATGCTTCACCGGTCGGGAAACCGGCCGCTTCCCAACTATTTTCGATGCGCCGCAGGGTCCGGGCCACCTCCGGACCTTCGGCAACGCCGCGGGCGATGACGTCGCCGCCGCCGATCGGCATGCGCGGCGGAGTCCATTTGGCGACCGCCCTGGCCTCGGCAGTCCGGCCGGCAAGCAGCAACCGATCCACCGCGCCCTCGGTGCCGATGCGATAGGCGAGGGCCCTTGGATTGAGGCCCAGCTCGGGATCGGCGGCGCTCGCCAGCCGCTTCTTCGCCTTGTTGGAAAGCTTGAGCCGGGCAGCGATGCGATCAGCCGTTACGGGGTCGGCCGGAAGCAGCGCGGCCAGTCGGCGCAGCGAGTCGGCTTTGAATCCTGCTGCCCGCTCGGCGACAACCAGTCCCCCAAGCCGATCGACACCCGAGACCTCCGGCACTACCGGGGCGAACAGCCCCCTTTCTTCCATCAGCCGAACGGTCGGCGTCGGGTCGTCGAGCGAGAGCAGCTTCAGCAATTCATCGGCTATCCTTTCGCGCGACAGGGCCATCAGGTCGTTGGCTCGCTCGACGCAGGCTTCGAGCGCGTGCTGATCGGGCTCTCCGTGACCATAGCGGGCGTGGAAGCGGAAATAGCGGAGGATGCGCAAATGATCTTCGGCGATGCGCTGTAGCGGTTCGCCGATGAAGCGGACCGTCCGTGTCCTCAGATCGTCAAGCCCGCCGAAATAGTCGAACAGCTCGCCGCTGAATGGATCGGCATAAAGCGCGTTGATCGTGAAATCGCGACGGCTCGCATCCCGGGCCCAATCGCCGGTAAAGGCGACGGTAGCCCTCCGGCCATCGGTCGATACGTCGGACCTCAAAGACGTGACCTCGACCACCGTGCCGGAAGAGACGGCAGTCACCGTGCCATGTTCGATGCCGGTCGGGACCGCCTTGATCCCGGCCTCCTCGAGCCGGCGGACCACTTCATCGGGCTGAAGGTTCGTTGCGAGATCGAGATCGCCCGGCGTTTCGCCAAGCAGCAGGTCGCGAACCGCGCCGCCGACGAAACGCGCCGTACCCTGCTTCGCGTCCAGTGCCTTCAGAAGCCGCTTGATTCCCTTGCGCTTCAAAAAGGCGTTTGGGTCGAGGTTCATTTTGATAGCCCGATCCGCCGCGCCAGGTTGACGAGCATCGCCGCGGTCGCGCCCCAAATGGGGCGGCCCTCCCAATTGATCTGATAATATTGCCGCGTCCGACCGCGATATTCGGCGCTCATGCATTTCTGGTTGATGGGATCGAGCACAAAATCAAGCGGTGCTTCGAACCAGTCGGCCACTTCCGATGGGTTGGGGGTCAAATCCATTTCCGGCGGCACGACGCCGACAACCGGGGTCACGCAATAGCCGGTCACGGTGCAATAGGGATCGGCTTCGCCCAGCAGGCGGACCAGGGCCGGGTTTAGCGCAAGTTCTTCAAAGGCTTCGCGCAATGCGGCTGCGGGCGCGTCCTCACCCTCGTCAATCCGTCCGCCCGGGAATGCGATTTGTCCGGCATGAGTGCGCAGATCGTCGCGTCGCTGGGTCAGGATCAGTCCGGGCTGCGGGCGGTCTGTGATGGCGACCAGGACCGCCGCCTGCCGGGTTTCACCCTCATGTCCTTCGACAAGATCGCCGGGCAGCAGTCCATGCGGCGGATCGCCGGCAAGAGCCGCCGTGATTCGTTCGATCAAGCTCATGGCGAAAGCGGGAAGAACATGCCGTCGGACCAGACGCCAGGAGGAACATGGCCTTCGGCAAGCGCGATTTCCGCCAATTCATAATAAAGCGGCCGTACGAGTTCTGCTTCCAGACCGAACCGAACGGCGATGCGCGGCGACGGGCCAAGGTCGGTGTCGACCACGCTGAGCAAGTGAGAAGGGCCGATGACCAGCCCGTCCCCGCTATCCAGCGTTATGCCGATCCGCCGCGCTTCCCCTTCGCCCGCCATGGTCATCTGCGTTGCCCGGAATGCTGTCGCTTCGACCTCGATCGCCAGTTTTTCGACCGGAGTGACGAGCACATGGCTTCCGTCAGGTTCGCGGCGGAGCACTGTCGCGAACAGCCGCACCATGGCCGGGCGATTGATAGGGCGCCCCTCGTGGAACCAGGTGCCATCACGGGTGATTCGCATTCCCGAATCCCCGCAACGCTCTGGATTCCAGCGGTCGACCGGCGGCGGGCCGCCGCGCTCCTCGATCGCCGCCGTCAGTTCCGCAAGGCTTTGGCCAAAGGCTTCAATGGGAGGACGGCGTTCGGGCATTGGGCTGAATTAGGTGGCTCGTCATTGCGAGCGCAAGCAAAGCAATCCATTTTTCCGATTCTGCGTCGCTTCGTCGAGCTCTGGCTTCAAGCCATCCGGCTTGTCTGCGCGCAGCAATCCTCGCAATGACGAATCATGGGCTTTGAAGGACGCACTGCAATCGTGACGGGCGGTGGCAAGCGGGTCGGTGAAGGCATCGTCCGAGCGCTGCTGGAGGATGGCTGGACGGTCATCGCGCACGTTCATCGCCGGGATGACGGAGTCCCCGAAGGGGCGGTGAAGGTGGTTGCCGAGCTGGCCGATGCCGATTGCGCCCAGCGAATATTCGCGGCTGCGGTAGGTCGGCCGCCGGTGGCCCTGCTGGTCAACAATGCAGCTCGCTTTGCACTGGATAGCCTGGGGTCAGCCAGCGCGGCGGAATTCGACGCTCACATGGCGGTCAATGCCCGGGCGCCGATGCTGCTGATCGAAGAGTTCGCAAAAAGGAAGGGCGACGGCGACGCGCTGGTCGTCAACATGCTGGACGCGAAGCTTGCCGCACCCAATCCGGATTTCCTGAGCTACACCATTTCAAAATATGCTCTGGCTGGTCTGGGAGAGGTGGCGGCCCGAGCCTTGGCGGGGAAGGGAATCAGGGTGAACGCCATCGCCCCTTCGCTGATGCTTCCGTCGGGCGATCAGGACGAAACGAACTTCGCGGCGGTTCATGCGCTTACTCCACTGAACCGGGGAGTCGAAGTGGCGGACGTGATAGCCGCACTTCGCTACCTGGTTGATTCGACCGCCGTCACCGGCCAGACGCTAGTGTTGGACGGCGGCCAGAGTTTCATGGCGTTGCCCCGCGACGTGCAGTTCCTGGAGAGCTAGGGTCCCTTGATGGCAGAAGAAGTGGTCAAGCTGCAGGGAATCGTCCCAGACCACCTAAAGGTTCGACAAAGTCGGATCCTCCTCGATTCGCTGGAGGTGATGGCCGATATCGGCTTCCACGATTTCGAGATCGGCTCGCCCCAGCGGCTGCTGGTGACGGTCGAGCTCTGGCTCGAAAATTCCAAGGCCCCGGTCGACGATGATGAAGTCCACGCGTGGAATTACGACTACCTCAAGCAGGAGGTGGTCCGGATCGCGCAGGAACGCCGCTATAACCTCCAGGAAACGCTCGTCCATGAGCTGTTCCAGAGGATCGCCGCCTATCGCGGAGTCAAGGCGATCCGCATCAAAAGTGTCAAACCCGATGTATATCCGGACGCGAAAGGCGTCGGAGTCGAGATTGCATCCTTTACTGGGGAAAACCCGTAAAACGTAAGGGAAACTACCGAGACTTACCATGATTCCGAGCGGTCCTTGCCGCAATCGGAACAAAATTCGTTGCGCAGCGATTTTCGCTTCATTAAGGGTGGCGCGTATCTGCCGATGATACAGTAATACATCGGCGGTTCCACGACAGCTCGGGTCGCGTCATTTCGCCAACTCCGAGACGGTTGTGGAATCGACCATCGAGGAGATTTGCGGCTTAATGTCATACGCCAATCGCAAACAGATGAGCTCCAATCGCACGGCGGCGATTATCATCGTGGCGCTCATCCATGTCGCCCTCGGCTACGCCTTGGTCAGCGGCCTCGCCTACAATGTCGTCAAGAAGGCGGCCGAGGACCTGAAGACGTTCGACGTCGAGGATGAGCCGCCGCCCCCGCCGGAGGAACCGCCGCCCCCGCCGGAGCAGAACACCCCACCGCCGCCGCAAGTCGTTGCGCCGCCGCCGATCGTGCGGACCAACACCGTCGCGCCGCCGATCATTTCGACGCCGGTTGCTCCGCCGCCGGTGATCACGCCGCGCGCCGCACCGGCTCCGCCGGCGCCGCCGGCCCCGCCGCCGCCCAGGGTGTCGCAGGCCGCCCGCGCCAAGGGCAACCTGGTTTCACTGTTTTCGACCGATGACTATCCACAGTCGGCGATCCGTAACGAGGAGCAGGGCACCACGGCCGTGCGCCTCAGCATCGGCACCGACGGCCGGGTCACCGGCTGCGACATTACAGCTTCCTCGGGATCGTCCGCATTGGACAATGCTACCTGCAACATCCTGCGTCGCCGCGCGCGGTTCACGCCGGCAAAGGACCAGGCAGGTAATCCAGTCACGGACTCTTATAGCCAGCGCATTCGCTGGGAACTTCCCGAAGACTAAGTTTCAACTGAACAAAACCCACGAATTTCAATAGGAAAGTCAAAATTATGGCAGCTCCAACCACCGCTCCCGCTGGCGAGAATCCTTATGGCCTGCTGGCCGCTCTCCAGGAAGGCGGACTCATCTCATGGTCCGTGTTCATCATCCTGGTCGCGATGTCGGTCTTCAGCTTCTACATCTTGTTCACGAAGCTGCTCCAGCAGCAGAAGATCATGAGCCAGGGCAACAAGGTGCGTGCCAGTTTCTGGAACTCGGCAAACCTGCGCGAGGCTGCCAACAAGCTCGAGCAGCGCAGCGCCTACCGGGCGATCGTCGAAGACGCCCTGGTTGCCCAGGACCAGCACAGCAAGCTGACCGACCCGGTCGACCAGCATGACTGGATGGCCAACTCGCTGGCCCGCTCGCAGGGTGCGATCACCAACCGCCTGGGTGAAGGCCTGGCCTTCCTCGCGACGGTCGGTTCGACTGCTCCGTTCATCGGCCTGTTCGGTACCGTCATCGGCATCTACCGCGCTCTGATCAAGATCGGTGCGTCGGGCCAGGCGTCGATTTCGACCGTCGCCGGCCCGGTCGGCGAAGCGCTGATCATGACCGCGCTCGGTCTGGTCGTCGCGGTTCCGGCGGTGCTCGCCTACAACTGGCTGATCCGCCGCAACAAGTCGATTTCGGAAGACCTCGCGGCCTTCACCAACGACATCCATGGCTACCTGATGTCGAACGGCGCGGTGAAGCCGGCGATCGCCAGCCCCAAGCCGGCGCAGGTCGCCAAGCCGGCGCCGACGGCAACGGCCGCCCGCTAAGCGGATCATCCCCGGGCCGGCGGCCGGAGTTGCCGGCCCGGAGAACGAAGTACGAAGAAGGATTAACGCCTCATGGCAATGCAAGTAGGCGAACACGACGAGGGCGATGACGTCCCCATGTCGGACATCAACACCACGCCGCTCGTCGACGTGATGCTGGTGTTGCTGATCATCTTCCTGATCAC
>DASTVY010000293.1:0-2981 GCA_035758865.1 Sphingomicrobium sp.
GAGGAATCGGGCCCGAGCCCATTGCCGAGCGCCCCGAGAATCCGCCCGGCCGAGCAGGTTCCGCATCCCCTACCCGAACCGCGGTTCCATGACGCTGGCGAGACCTCGATGAATTGGCGGCTGCCAGCGATCGCCGCGGGGGCGCTGGTCCTTGCTGTCGGCATCGGCGCATGGACGGGCTGGGAAGCCGGCAACGACAATGAGACGGTTACGGTCAAGGTCCCGAAGGCCAAGCCCCTCACCCCGGCTGCCGAGCCGGCAACAGCTGCAGCGGTGGCGGACACCCTCCTCGCTTCGCCCTCTCCGCCAGTAGCCCGCGCGACCGCTGCGCCTCGACCTGCGCGAGCGCGTCCGCCACTGCAGATCACCTTGCCGGAGAAGCAGGAAGCGGAAGTCACCCTGCTCGAACAGAAGCAGCGCGAGCTCGAGACCGAGCAAGCGGTAGTGGAATCCGCTGCGACGCCGGCGACCGCTGCGAAGCTCCCGCTTCCCGATGCCGTGATCGCTCGCACGATCGGACGCATCGGCTATCCCTGCGGGCAAGTCGCTTCGGCCGCTGCGGTCGATGGCTCGCCGGGCGTCTTCACGGTGACCTGCACGTCGGGGCATTCCTATCGGGCATCGCCGGTCCGCGGCCGATACCACTTCCGCCGGATCGCCAGCCGCTAATCTCGACGGCGGGCGCCTTGCGCTCGCCTCTCTTTTCGCTATAGGAGCGCCCGGTTCGCGATGATCCGGCCGCCGCCGCGGGTTCGCCCCGCCGAGAAGGCGCAGATCGTCGCAATTTTTATTGCTGAATTTTGAAGGTGCCGGAATGGCTGTCCCTAAGAGAAAAACTTCGCCGTCCAAGCGGAACATGCGCCGCAGCCATCATGCGCTGAAGGCCACCACGTTCCAGGAATGCCCGAACTGCGGTGAGCTGAAGCTGCCGCACAACCTGTGCCAGGCTTGCGGTCACTACAACGGCCGCGAGATTACTTCGACCGAGGCCTGAGCCGGACGGGAGGCGCGGGGCTGAAAGCGATGGACGCAGGCCCGCGTATCGCGATCGACGCAATGGGAGGCGACACTGGACCGGCGACGATCATCGCCGGCCTCGCCCGTGCGCGTCGGAGCGACAAGACGCTGCAATTCCAGATCTTCGGCGACGAGAAGCTGATTCTTGAGGAGCTGGGCAAGAACAGCCAGCTTCGCGACTGCTGCAATATCGTCCACACGCCCGAGGCGATCGCCGCAAGCGAAAAGCCGAGCCAGGCGATCCGCCGTGCGAAGACAACCTCCATGGGTCTCGCCATAAACGCCGTGAAGGACGGGCAGGCCGACGCCGCCGTTTCCGGCGGCAATACCGGCGCCCTCATGGCCATGTCGAAGCTTGCGCTGCGCACCATGCCGGGCATCGACCGTCCGGCCCTCGCAGCCTTGCTCCCGACCCTTGGCGACCAGGACTGCGCCATGCTCGATCTCGGCGCGAACACCGAATGCGACGCTCAGAACCTGGTTCAGTTCGCGGTCATGGGATCCGCTTATGCTCGCACCGTGCTTGGCATATCGAAGCCGCGAGTGAAGCTCCTGAACATCGGAACGGAAGAACTGAAGGGGACCGACGAGCTCAAGGAGGCCGCGGCCTTGCTGCGCGAAGCGGACTACCTCCCCCTTCGTTTCGACGGCTTCGTCGAAGGCGACCAGCTTTCACGGGGCAATGTCGACGTCGTCGTCACCGATGGCTTTTCCGGAAACATTGCATTGAAGACGGCCGAGGGGACGGCAAGGTTCGTCACCGACCTCCTGCGCCGCGCCTTCAAGAGCTCGTTGCGGTCCAAGGCGGGTTTCGCTTTGTCGAAACCGGCGCTCAACCTGCTCAAGCATCACCTCGATCCCAACAACCATAATGGCGCGGTCTTCCTTGGCCTCAACGGCCTGGTGGTTAAGAGCCATGGCGGCGCGAACCCCAAGGGCGTAGCCAACGCCATCCAGGTCGCCGCCAGCATGGTCCGCAACGACATCACGCGGAAGATCGGCGACGACCTCGACAATTTCCGCGCCCACGCATTCAACGAGGCTGCCCAGTGACCATGCGTTCCGTTGTTGCTGGAACCGGTTCCGCCTTACCCGCCCGAAGGGTCGACAATGCCGAACTGGCGGAGCAGGTCGACACGTCCGACGAATGGATCATCGAGCGGACCGGGATCCGCAGCCGCTACATCGCCGGCGATGGCGAGACGACCGCAAGCCTTGCCACCGATGCTGCTCGAAAGGCGCTCGAGGATGCGGCCGTTCCCGCGTCCGAAATCGACCTCATCGTCCTCGCCACTGCGACACCCGACCAGACCTTCCCGTCGTCGGCGACAAAGGTCCAGGCGGCCCTCGGGATCAACGATTGCATCGCCTTCGACGTCCATGCGGTGTGCACCGGCTTTCTCTATGCCGTGAGCGTGGCCGACGCGATGCTTCGCGCCGGAAGCGCACGCACGGCGCTCGTCATCGGTGCCGAAACCTTCAGCCGGATCCTCGACTGGGAAGACCGCACGACCTGCGTCCTGTTCGGCGATGGCGCTGGGGCACTGGTCCTCCGCGCGGAAGACGGCGAGCGCGGCATCCTCGCGACGAAGCTCCACGCCGACGGGCGCCACAACGATCTTCTGTTCGTCGACGGCGGGCCATCGTCGACCGGAACCGTCGGCAAGCTGCGAATGAAGGGCCGCGAGGTCTTCCGCCACGCGGTCGTCAATCTGGCCAATGTCATGGGCGAGGTGCTCGGCGCCACCGAGCTGACGGCGGACGACGTCGACTGGGTGGTCCCGCACCAGGCGAATGCCCGCATCCTCGATGCGACAGCGAAAAAGCTCGGACTTCCATCGGAAAAAGTCGTGGTAACTGTGGACCGCCATGCGAACACATCCGCCGCATCGGTTCCTCTTGCACTTGACGTGGCTGTCAAAGATGGTCGAATCAAGCGTGGCGACATCGTCGTGCTTGAGGCC
>DASTVY010000301.1:0-5518 GCA_035758865.1 Sphingomicrobium sp.
CAGGAATCGACAGCGTGCCGAACACCCAGAAGGTGCCGAAGATACCGAGCGAGAAGCCGAAGTCGCCGACGCGGTTGACGACAAACGCCTTTAGCGCCGCCGCATTGGCCGACGGCTTGTGGTACCAGAAACCGATTAGCAGGTAGGAAGCGAGACCGACGCCTTCCCAGCCGAAGAACATCTGCACCAGGCTGTCGGCGGTGACCAGCATCAGCATGGCGAAGCTGAACAGCGAAAGATAGGCGAAGAAGCGAGGCTGGCTCGGGTCCTCCTCCATATAGCCCCAGCTGTAGAGATGGACGAGGCTCGACACCGTCGTCACCACCACCAGCATCACCGCGGTCAGCGCATCGACGCGCAGCGCCCAGTCGACGTTAAGGGCTCCGCTCTGGATGAACTTCAGGACCGGCACCACCACCGCCTCGGCATTGCCGCCAAGGTATGAGATGAAGATGGGCCAGCTCAGCACCGCGCCGATCATCAACGCGCCGGTCGTGACCACCTTGGATGCGGTCTTGCCAATCACTCGGCCGCCCAGGCCGGCGACAATCGCGGCGATGAGCGGCAGGAACACGATAAGGAGGACTGGGTGCATCAGCCGCGCATCCGGTTGACGTCGTCGACCGCAATCGAGCCGCGGCGACGGAAGAAGATGACAAGGATCGCGAGTCCGATGGCGGCCTCGGCAGCGGCGACGGTCAGCACGAACATGGCGAACACCTGGCCGGTGAGGTCGCCAAGGAAGGCGCTGAACGCAACCAGGTTGATATTCACCGCCAGCAGGATCAGCTCGATCGCCATCAACATCAGGATGATGTTGCGGCGATTGAGGAAGATTCCGAGCAGGCCCAGCGTGAACAGGATCGCCGCGACGGCGAGATAATGAGTGAGGCCGATCACAGCTTCACTCCCTCGCCCACCTTGGGTTGCTCGAGCTTGATCGCCTCTTCGGGCCGGCGGTCGACCTGTTTCCACACCTTCTGGCCGCGGACGTCGCCGCGGCTTCGGTGGGTCAGCACGATCGCGCCGATCATCGCGACCAGCAGGATCAGGCCGGCAATTTCAAATGGGAACAGGAATCGGCTGTAGAGGAGGTCGCCGATTGCTTCGATGTTCGGCTGGGTCGTCGCCGGGGGTTGTGCTCCGCCGGTGACAGGGCCCGCTTTCCAGGCCGACACCGCGACAACCATCTCCGCCAGCAGCACCAGCGCGACGATTAGGCCGAACGGCAGGTTCTTGGTGAAGCCGGATCGAAGCGCCGCGAAATCGATGTTGAGCATCATGACGATGAACAGGAACAGCACCGCGACCGCACCGACGTAGACGATCACCAGCAACATCGCGATGAACTCAGCGCCGAGGATCAGCATCAGGCCGGCCGCATTGAAGAAGGCCATGATCAGCCACAGCACGCTGTGCACCGGGTTACGCGCGAAGATCACCGCCACCGCGGAGGCGATGGTCAGCGTCGCGAACAGGTAAAAGGCGAAGATTGCGATCACTGGGTTCCCCGGTTGGCGGCGCGCTTAACGGTAGGCCGCGTCGGCGGCAAGGTTGGCGGCGATCGCCTGTTCCCAGCGATCGCCGTTGGCCAGCAGCTTGGCCTTGTCGTAGAGCAGTTCCTCCCGCGTTTCGGTCGAAAATTCGAGGTTCGGCCCCTCGACGATCGCGTCTACCGGGCAGGCTTCCGCGCACAGGCCGCAATAGATGCACTTCACCATGTCGATGTCATAGCGGGTAGTGCGGCGGCTGCCGTCCTCGCGCGGCTCGGCCTCGATGGTAATTGCCTGCGCCGGGCAGATTGCCTCGCACAGCTTGCAGGCGATGCAGCGCTCTTCCCCGTTGGGATAGCGCCTAAGCGCATGTTCGCCGCGGAAGCGTGGCGACTGCGGCGCCTTCTCATAGGGGTAATTGATCGTCGCCTTGGGCTTGAAGAAATATTTGAGTGTCAGGGCATGTGCCTTGACGAATTCCCACAGCGTGAAGGCCTTGATGGTGCGTGCGATCATTGGCCAATTCCTACTCGGGTCCACATCAGCCAGCCGGAGATGAGCGCGACGAACAGCAGCGACAGCGGCAGGAAGATCTTCCAGCCCAGCCGCATCAGCTGGTCGTAACGATATCTCGGCACGGTCGCCTTCACCCAGCCGAAGACGAAGAAGAAGAACCCCATCTTGATGAACAGCCAGATGATGCCTGGGATTACGTAAAGCGGCGCCCAGTCGATCGGCGGCAGGAACCCGCCCCAGAATAGGATTGCGTTCAGCGCGCACATCAGGATGACGTTGGCATATTCGCCGAGCCAGAACAGCGCGAAGCTCATCGACGAATATTCGGTCTGGTGCCCCGCGACCAGCTCGCTCTCCGCCTCGACCAGGTCGAATGGAGTGCGGAAGGTCTCGGCCATCGAACTGATCAGGAACACCACCGCCATCGGAAACAGAAGCGGATTAAGGCCGTATGCGCTGACGATCCCGAAGATATTGCCCTTCTGGGCCATCACGATCTCGGTCAGGTTGAAGGTGCCGGCGTAAAGCACGACGCAGATCAGCACGAAGCCGATCGAAACTTCGTAGGAGACCATCTGCGCCGCGGCTCTGAGCGCGGAGAAGAAGGGATATTTGGAGTTGGACGCCCAGCCGGCGATGATCACGCCGTAGACGCCAAGGCTGCTCGCCGCGAGGATGTAGAGCAAGCCGACATTGATGTCGGTCAGCACCACGCCGACGTCGAACGGAACCACCGCCCAGACGATCAGCGCAACCGTGAACGTGATGATCGGCGCGATCAGGAACAGTCCCTTGTTGGCGCTGGTCGGGATGATCGTCTCTTTGAGGAAGACCTTCAGCCCGTCGGCGAAACTTTGCAGGAGGCCCCAGGGGCCGACCACGTTCGGGCCGCGGCGAAGCGCGATTGCCGCCCAGATCTTGCGTTCGGCGTAGATGATCATCGCCACCGCCAACAGCAGCGGCAAGGCGATCACCAGGATGCCGATGATGGTCGCGGTAAACCACGCCCAGTCGTAGGCCATCCCGAGGCTTTCGAACCAGGCGGTCACTCCGCAGCCTCCAGATAGTGGCGGCCCTGGACGAGCTCCTCCGAACAGCGCTTCATGGTCGGGCTTGCCCGGCAGATGGCGTTGGTGAGGTAAAAGTCCCTGATCGGGTAGCCGACCGGGCCTGATGCGTCCGCCTTCAGCTTGGGCGGCGCCCATTTCAGATCGATGATGCCGTCCTGGCCGAGTTCGGGCACCTCGGCGATCATCGCCGCGCGGAGCTGGTCGAACCGGTCGAACGGCAGCGGCTTGCCGATCAGGTCGCTTAGCGCACGGAAAATCGTCCAGTCCTCGCGCGCGTCGCCCGGCGCGAAGGCCGCGCGCTCGCTGCGTTGCACCCGCCCCTCGATATTGACGTAGGTCCCGTGCTTCTCGGCGTAGGTCGCGCCCGGAAGCACAAGGTCGGCCTGTGCCGCTCCCTTGTCGCCATGATGGCCGATGTAGACCTTGAACACGCGGCTGAAATTGGCCGCCGGAACCTCGTCGGCGCCCATCAGGATCACGAGTTCCGGCTTGGCCCTCTCGATATCGCCGATGCCACCCTTCTGGGCATAGCCGAGCAGCAGGCTCGCCATGCGCGCAGCGGCGATGTGCAGCACGTTGAAGCCGTTCCAACCGGCCTTGATGAAGGGTCCGGAAGCCGCAATCGCCGCCCCCAGGGCCCCGGCCCCAAGCGCACCCGGTCCGACGATCATTACCGGACGTTCCGCGCCCTTGATCGCGTCAGCCGCCGCCTTGGGCAGCTTGCCGAGCAGCGACAGATCGTCGCCCAGCCATTCGACCTTGTAGGTGAGGTCGACTTCCGGACCGATCGCAAAGACCTTCGCACCCCGCCGCACCGCCTTTCGCAGGCGCGTGTTGACCAGCGGAGCTTCCCACCGGACGTTCGAGCCGACCAGCAGGATGACGTCGGCCCTCTCAAGGTCGGCGATCGGTGTGTTGAACCGCACCGCGGCGAGGCTGGTTACGTCATAGTCGAGGCCGGTCTGCCGCCCTTCGAGCAGCTTCGAGCCGGCGCCGGCCAGCAGTGCCTTGGCCGCATACATGGTCTCGGCATCGAGCAGGTCGCCGGCGATCGCCGCGATATTCTTTCCGGCCTTCTTGAACTGCCTGGCGAAAACCTCGAGCGCATCGGCCCAGCTGGTTTCCTTGAGCTTGCCTTTTTCGCGAACCCACGGCCGGTCGAGCCGCCCACGAACCAGCGCGTCGACATGGTGGCGCGTCTTGTCGTGCGCCCATTCCTCGTTCACCGCGTCGTTGATGCGCGGCAGGATACGCATCACCTGGCGCTGGCGAACGTCCATGCGAATGTTGGTGCCGACCGCGTCCATCACGTCGATGCCAGGCACCTTGCGGAGTTCCCAGGGCCGCGCCTCGAAGCTGTAGGGCTTCGATAAGAGCGCGCCAACCGGGCAAAGGTCGACCAGGTTTCCGGCCAGCTCCGAATTGAACGCGCCCTCGAGATAGGTCGTGATCTGCTCATCCTCGCCGCGGAACATCACACCGATGGTTGGAGTCCCCGCCACTTCCTCGGCGAAACGGACGCAGCGCGTGCACTGGATGCAGCGGTTCATCGATGTCTTGACGATCGGCCCGAAATATTTGTCGTCGACCGCCCGCTTGTTCTCGTCGAAGCGCGAATGGCCGCGGCCATAGGCCATCGCCTGGTCCTGAAGGTCGCATTCGCCGCCCTGGTCGCAGATCGGGCAGTCGAGCGGGTGGTTGATGAGCAGGAACTCCATCACCCCTTCGCGCGCCTTCTTGACCATCGGCGTATCGGTCTTGATCGTCTGGCCGTCGGTGGCCGGCAGCGCGCAGCTTGCCTGCGGCTTGGGCGGACCGGGCGCAACCTCGACCAGGCACATTCGGCAATTGCCGGCGATCGACAGCCGCTCGTGATAGCAGAAGCGCGGGATCTCCTTGCCGGCAAGCTCGCACGCCTGAAGCACGGTCGCGCCCTGCGGGACCTCGATCTCAATGCCGTCGACGGTGACTTTAGGCATGGTCTTCACCGTCATGCCGAACTTGTTTCAGCATCCATTCTTCCACTTGCAGTGTGGGTTGGGGGCATGGACCCTGAAACAAGTTCAGGGTGACGACGGTGTAAATGACAGTCACTCCGCCGCCTCCTGGATATGCCCGTGGCGCTCGGCGATCCGGCGCTCGATTTCGGGCCGAAAGTGGCGGATCAGGCCCTGAATCGGCCAGGCGGCGGCGTCGCCAAGCGCGCAGATGGTGTGGCCCTCGACCTGCTTGGTGACGTCGAGCAGCTTGTCGATGGTTGCAACGCTGGCATCGCCTTCGCGCAGCCGTTCCATCGTTCGCCACATCCACCCGGTGCCTTCGCGGCACGGGGTACATTGGCCGCAGCTCTCATGCTTGTAGAAATAGCTGATGCGGCTGATCGCGCGGACGATGTCGGTCGACTTGTCCATGACGATGACCGCCGCGGTGCCCAGGCCG
>DASTVY010000027.1:0-2617 GCA_035758865.1 Sphingomicrobium sp.
CCGCGATCCGCGCATCCGCGATTTCCTGCCTGACCCGTCCGTCTTCCGGGATATGGATATCGGCGCTCGCCGCCTCGCCGACGCCGTTCAGGCCGACGAGACCATCGCCATTTTCGGCGATTATGATGTCGACGGCGCCACCAGCGCTGCCCTGCTGGCGCTGCTCTTCCGCCAGCTCGGCAGCGAGCCGATGGTCTATATCCCCGACCGGCTGATGGAGGGTTACGGGCCATCGGGCGCTGCGCTGGTCGAGTTGAAGCGGCGCGGCGCATCGCTCGCCGTCACCGTCGATTGCGGGGCACAGGCGTTCGAAGCGCTCCAGGAAGCGGCGGACGCGGGCCTCGACGTCATCATCTGCGACCATCACCAATGCGCCACGAGCCTTCCCATCGCCCATGCCGTCATCAATCCCAACCGGCTGGACGAAGGAGAGATTGGAGCGGCGCACGGCCATGTCGCGGCGGTCGGGATGGCCTTCCTGCTTGGGGTCGCCCTGCTCCGCGAGCTTCGCAGCAGGGGGCGTTTTGACGAACAGGCAGAACCCAAGGTCATCGACCTGCTGGACATCGTCGCCCTCGGGACGGTCGCCGATGTCGCTCGCCTGAAGACACTCAACCGCGCCTTCGTCACCCAGGGGCTGAAAGTCATGGCCGACCGGCGCAACATTGGCCTCTCCGCGTTGATCGAAGCTTCCCGCCTGGTCAAGGCGCCGACCTGCCGCGACCTGGGCTTCGCGCTTGGCCCGCGCATCAATGCCGGTGGGCGCGTCGGCAAATCCGACCTTGGCGTAAGGTTACTGACCACGGCCGATCCGGAAGAGGCACGGGCCATCGCCGCCGAGCTAGATCGGCTGAACGAAGAGCGGCGAGCGATCGAGATGCTGGTCACCGAGCAGGCGGTTGAGTTGGCCGAAGCTCAAAGAGGCGCCTCGCTGGTGATGGTTTCGGGCCGCGGCTGGCACCCCGGTGTGATCGGGATCGTCGCAAGCCGGCTCAAAGAGCGGTTTCACCGCCCGGCCATCGTCATCGCGGAGGAAGAGGATGGCACCGGCAAGGGTTCGGGCCGGTCGATCAGCGGCGTCGACCTGGGCGCGGCAGTACTTGCGGCGAAGGACAGCGGCTTGCTGATCGCCGGAGGCGGGCATGCCATGGCCGCCGGCCTGACCGTGGCTCCAGGCGGGATCGAGCCACTGCGTGCCTTCCTCGGCGATCGGATGGCGGCCGACGTCGAAACGGCGCTCGGCGGCCGCTCGCTGTTGATCGACGCGCTGCTCGCCCCGGGCGGGGTCAGCGGCGGCCTGTGCGACGATTTGGATGCAGCCGGACCCTATGGCGCAGGCTGGCCCGCGCCCCGCGTCGTGGCCGGTCCGGCCCGCCTGATGCGGCCGGGCATCGTCGGCAACGGCCATGTGCGCGCGATCGCCTGCGGCGACGATGGCCGCTCGTTCAAGCTGATCGCCTTCCGGGCGGCCGAGAATGAGCTGGGCCAGGCACTGCTTTCTTCCCCAGCCGACAAGCGCTGGTGGCTGGCCGGGACGATCAAGCGGGACGAGTGGAACGGGGGCAATGCGGCGGAAATGCATTTGGAAGACGCAGCCCCCGCTTGACCGAATCCCAACCATCCCCTAGGCGCGCACCCGCACCACCCATGTGGCCCCTTCGTCTAGCGGTTAGGACGCGGCCCTTTCACGGCTGAAACACGGGTTCGATTCCCGTAGGGGTCACCAATTTTGGCGCTGGGCGCCGGAACTCTGATTCTTAAAATTCGAACAGACAATCCCGGGCGATTGGCTATAGATCGCTCGCCATGGCAGACCCGACGCTGATTCCAGCCGGGAGCGGTGCCGCCGTCTGGTTGAGGCGGGGCGAACTCTTGCGAGTCATCGATCCGCACGGCGGTCAGTCCGGCGATGTGTTCGCACTTTCTGCCGACGGCAGCGAGCGGCTCTCCAACGGCTGCACCTTCGATTATCAGGGCAAAATCTATCTCACGACTGGCGACGTCTTGTGGTCCGATCGGAGCAATCCAATGCTGACGATCATGGCAGACGATGCAGGTCGCCACGACTTCCTCTACGCGTCGTGCACGGCCGAGATGTATCGTATGCAATATGGGGCAACCGATTATCACCCCAATTGCGCGGACAGTCTTGGCTCCGCCCTTCGTGAGCTGGGCCTCGATCCAGGGCCGCCCTCAACCGCATTCAATGTATTCATGCGCGCGAATGTAGGCTCAGACGGAAAGCTGGAGTTTGGTGCTCCCACGACGAAAGCCGGCGATGCGATCACGTTCCGCGCCGAAATGGATTTGGCCGTAGCGATTTCATCCTGTCCGGCGTCCGCGTGCAACGCCGGCGGCGGCCGCCAGCCACTCGCTTTCGAGATCCTTCCCGCTGGCGAGGTCGCAGCCTGATGACCTAGGGCAGATTCAGCCAGCCAATCACCAGCGTTGCCGCCAGGGCAAGCATGCTGACGCCAAGCGCCGCGGCCGCGGTCGTGCCCTTGGCCCTGGAGTAGGCAAGCGTCACGCCCAGCTTGACCGTCATGTTGGCGAGGATCGTTCCGCCCAGCGCAAGCGCCGCAAGCCCGGCGGAAATGGCCCCGGCCGGCAGTCCGCC